>CAMBRR010000003.1 GCA_945870315.1 uncultured Bacteroidales bacterium | reverse complement strand
ATCCTAAGAATCCGACTGCGGTGGTTGATGTCGTTGACGGTGAGGCTACGCTGGTCATAAAATATGAAGGTACGGACCCTGTAAGTCTTAATGTCTATACCGCAACTCCGGAACAGATAGAGAAAGCAGAAAATGACGGTACGCTTTGGGACGGTGAGGTTGGCCCTATCAACACGACGTCCATTGTACCTCTGTCTATGGAAAGTTCGGAGTGGGGTAAAGTCCAGGGGCTGAAAAACAAATGCTATCTTGAGATACCGTATGCCGGTATCTGGACAATCAAATACACCGACGGCATCAGCTTGGCGACAGTAATTTATAATGCCGGTGAGTGATACAAGGCTTGAAATTACAGCTATCGTTATGCGGTAAGTTTTATTGACAGGTACGCCTCAGGCAGTGACGTACCTGTCAAATGTATCAACACATTAGCTCATTATTTATGGGTAAGATTTCAAATATCATCAGGGGCGTTGTCAGTATAGCTGTTATATGGCTGGCGGCATCCTGCGCTCCGGGACAGGCGGTGGAGGCAGACTACAATGTGATTCCTCTGCCTCATTCAGTGCGGTCAAGCGGTTCTGACCCCTTCCGTATGTCCGCTTCAACCACTGTCGTGGCTGTTGACAGCGCACAAGTTGTAAATGCAGAACTTTTTGCGGAATACATCAAAACCCTTACAGGATTCCGTCTGAAAATAACGGACCGAATGCCGTCGGAAAATTATATCAGACTTGCGGCTTCCAATGAAGATGCCGCTCCGGAAAGCTACCGGATTACTGTGGCTTCAGATAGCATAGTCGTTGAAGGTGCGGATGCTGCCGGAACCTTCTATGGCCTTCAGACACTGCGCAAGGCAATACGGGGCGGCCGTGGTGACGATGTGCTTTATCCCGCTGCAGTGATTGAGGACGGTCCGCGTTTTTCATATCGCGGAGGCCATCTTGACTGTGTGCGCCATTTCTTTCCGGCAGACTCCGTGAAGACCTACATAGATATTCTCGCTCTGCACAATATCAACCGTTTCCATTGGCACCTGACTGATGATCAGGGTTGGAGAATTGAGATCAGGAGTCTTCCAGAACTTACAAAGAAAGGGTCTGTGCGCAGCGGAACAATCATCGGTAATAGCGGACAATATGACAGTGTTCCGTATGGAGGCTACTATACTCAAACAGAATTGCGGGATATAGTGGCTTATGCAGCCGACCGCCACATCACTGTCATTCCGGAAATCGACCTGCCGGGCCACATGGTCGCCGCTCTCACATCCTATCCGTCGTTGGGCTGTACGGGAGGACCATACGAGGTGTATCGCCGCTGGGGCGTCACCGATGACATCCTTTGCGCAGGCAATGACAGCGTGTATGTGTTCCTTGACAAGGTGTTTGACGAAGTGGCTGATGTCTTTCCTTCTGAACTGATCCACATAGGAGGAGATGAGGTACCGCACGGTAAATGGGAAAAATGTCCCCGTTGTCAGGCGAAAATCAAAGAGTTGGGCCTTAAGGATGATGCCCGTAGCACTGCTGTCCAAAAACTTCAGAACCACATTATGAAACATGTTTCCGACAGGCTTGCAGCCAAAGGACGCCGTGTGATAGGCTGGGATGAACTTATCGACAACGGTTTTGACACCACGGCAGTCATTATGTCATGGCGTAGTCCGCAGGACGGAGGACAGGATGGGGCAGCGTTTGGCTACAAGACAGTCAGAGTGCCGAATACGCATCTGTATTTTGACTATCAATATGCGGAAGGGGATACGATCGGAGCTCCATATTGGCGAAAAATCCCTCTTGATTCCGTATATGCCTACAATCCTATACCGAAATGTTTTACTGCGGAGCAGGCGGCGAACGTAATAGGAGTACAGGGAAATGTCTGGACCGAATTCATACCTTCTTTCCGTGAAGTGCAGTATATGGCTCTTCCGAGGATGGCGGCCTTGGCTGAACTCCAATGGTGCGATTCCCCTAAAGATTATGAGGCTTTTCTTGTCAGACTCAAATATTTTCTGAATCTTTACGAAGAGGAAGGATATAATTACAGACCTTTGGATTAGAATGTTTTTTGCCGAACTTCAGAATTTATGAAATATTTGGTTTCGATAATTGCATTGTGTGTGACTATTTTGTTGTCAGGCACCGAACATCGTTTTTATGCTGTGGATGCTGATGGAGACTGCTCAGCAAAAGGAATTGAGTACAGCATTTCAACGGAACTGAACGGGAATGTTGAAACAGTGACATTGCGGCTGCATAATACGCGTCACGTTCCTTTTCAGCCTATAAAGGCCGGACTGAGGCTCGGCGTTGATACCTATATGGACAAATATCCGGATTGGTATGACAAATTCTTTCCGACCTTGGCTGTCTGCGAAGCTGATCATTTTTATGGATATATGCAATCGCCCGGAGGCAGAGTAAAGGCTGTTGTGTCTGCAGATCCTATAGCGTCATGGAGTCTTGATTATAATCTTGGCTATCAGGATCCCGCACCGCATTGGTTTTACGGGCATAGGATTGAGAGCTTTAATCTTGATGTGCTTTGCCGCGGCCCTCTGCCGGAGCACCATCCTCATTTGTGGACGCTTGAACCGGGCGAAGAACGCAGTTGGACAGTGAAAATAATTGACATGGACAGCCTTGAGGACTTCGAAGAAACTGTATGGAAATATACGGGAGCTCCGTCAATATTGCTTGAACGTACGTCTTGTGCTCCGGAAGACAAAATGACTGTTGATGTGTGGGGCAGTGCTCCGGAGATGAAGATTGAAGGAGAAAAAATATTGCTTCAAAGAATAGCTCCCGACCGGTGGCGTGGAATATACAGTGCTTCAGAGCCGGGAATCAAGAATGTCGAAGTGACGGACGGCTTCCGGAGAGCCGGAGCGAAAATTGCCGTACGCATTCCTTGGAGGGAAACCATGCGGCTTGCCAGACTTGCCGCTGACCGATACAGGCAGAAACCGACATCGCATGTGGAAAGCTGGTACGGCTTTCATACAGCATTCAAGACTGCCCGTTTTTTGCCTGACAGGACTATAGACAGTGTTCTCAACCGGCGCTTTGATATGATTGTCGACAAAATTTTCAATCGTGAGACCGGTCGTCCGTATAAATATGAATACCGGATACAGAATGTGTCATCGACCATTGGAATGCTTGCCGACCGCTATGTGGCATACGGAAATCAGGCTGACCTTGAACTTGGGGAGAAGCTTGCAGACTATCTCATCTCCTGTCAACGCTTCGACGGAGCATATATGAACGGGAATACGGATTACACGTCAGTCATTTATCCGGCAAAGAGTCTCCTTGATTTTGCGGATGCAGAAAGGGCTGCCGGCCGGGAAAAGGAGGCCAAGGTGATGGAGACGTCAGCCCGCCGTGCCATTGACCGCCTTGCTGCCCTTGACGGCAATCTTGAAACGGAAGGTCAGCTGACATATGAAGACGGAATGATCAGCTGTTCGGCGCTTCAACTTGGTGAGCTTGCCCTTCGCACTTCCGACTCCAGGACACGTCAATATTATGTGGATGCTATGCTCAAATTGCTCAAAGGCCATGATTGCCTCACACAGCTGAAGGTAGCTGATGCCAGACGCCGCGGGGGTACACTGCGTTTCTGGGAGGCCCAATATGATGTCTTTATGCTTCCGAATATGATATCTTCGCCTCATGGCTGGAGTGCATGGCGTGCATACGCTACCTATTATGCCTATCTGCTGACAGGAGAGGAACGCTGGCTTCGTGAAACCTTTGATGCCGCCACCGCTTTTGCTTCGCTGATAAATCCGGAAAACGGTGATTTGAATTGGGCGTTTGTCGTGGATCCGTTTGTGCAGGCGGTTCAGGTCAGCGAGGCTGAACCGTCATACACGGCCGATGACGACAGCTACGGCAACCCTCATCCGGAATGTTATCCCAGGTGTCAGTTTGTTGTCGGGGAACAATATGTGCCCATGATTGCGGATTGGCAGACCATAGTGTCGTCCGACAATGATGTTCACGAGTGCTTCAAGTTCATAGCCGAGACTGTACTCTGCAATGCTTTTGTCGTCGAGCGTGGTGACGGGAGCATAGCTTCCTATAACTGTCGCGTTGAGCGTTGCGGCAAGAAACTGCAGGTGTTTGCCGATGAACCTCAAATCACCTGTCTGTATGTGAATTTACGTTCTCCGCTGTCGGTGTTTTTCGACAATGGTGAAATAAAAACCCTTGGAGATTATGAATCTATGACGGGAACCGGGTATGTGGAGCCCCTTGATACTTCTGAAGTCGATAGGTCCGCCTGGAAAAAATCCGGCAAAACGCTTGCATTTTCGTGGGTTTCCAAGGATAGGCATTACCGTCAATTTTCCAATCCTCCGTCAACTTGCTGTACGGACACTACAATAAGTGTATGGCGCGGGGAACGTATCGGACTTGAGGCACTCGTTGCAAGCCGTAAGAATATCGGACCGGTAAAAGTCAGCCTGTCTGACTTCACTGATGTGCAGGGGCGAAAGCTCTCAATCTCTGGTTCTGAAGCAAAATTCATGCGTTACGTATGGACAAATGACGTACGTGCATGCGGATATTTTGATGTGGACAGTATTCCTGCCTACACAGTGGCGGATATGATAGACCTCCCGGGAACGTCCGTTGAAATACCTGCCAATAGCGTCCGTCCCGTCTGGTGCAGTCTGGAGATACCACAGGATATTGCTCCCGGACATTACAATGTGCGGCTTGTCCTGCATAATGCGGATAATGACAGAAAACTGGCTGAAATCAAGCTTGGCATAGATGTGTCGGAGCGCACTCTGCCTAAAGCTGAAGATTATGCTTTCTATCTTGATTTGTGGCAGCAGCCGTATGCCGTGTCACGATATTATGATGTACCTGCATGGAGTGACGAGCATTTCAAATATATGGAGCCTTATGCTGATTATTTGGCCCGTGCAGGACAGAAGGCGGTCACTACAGTGCTGTTCTATGAGCCTTGGGGTGAACAGAGCAATGACAAATTTGAACCTATGGTGAATACGGTGCGCGAGGCTGACGGAACTTGGAGTTTTGACTTCAGTATTTTTGACAGATATGTGGAATTCATGGCGGCTCACGGAATAGACAAGGCGATAGATTGTTTTACTATGGTGCCATGGGAAATGTCATTCCGCTACATTGACAGGACTTCCGGGAAATATGATTTCGTCAGGGCTGCAACTTCGTCCGAGGAATACAAAGAACTGTGGACGGATATGTTGAGGGCGCTTGCAACTCATCTCCGTGAGAAATCCTGGTTCGAAAAGGCTTATATTTTCATGGATGAACGCGGACTTGACCAAATGAAGGATGCTCTTGCTGTCGCCCATGCGGCTGTACCTGATTTCAAAATAGGTCTTGCCGGAGTCTATCATGCAGAACTCGTGAATGAACTTGACGTCTATTCTCTCGGTCGCGACAGTTTTTTCAGTGAAGAAGAATTGCGCAACCGACGTGAAAAAGGCTTTGTGAGTACGAAGTATACCTGTTGCGCGGACCCTGAACCCGGGCAGTTCAGCAACAATAATCCTTCTGACAGCGCTTATCTTCCCGTGTATGCAACGGCATCCGGTTATGACGGATACCTGCACTGGTCGTTTATGAACTGGAACGACAGTCCTATGACGGACACCCGTTGGCGTATGTTCGGACCGGGCGACACCTTTTTCATATATCCTGACGGACGCTCTTCTGTGCGCTATGAACGTCTTTTAGAGGGCGTGCAGCTAAGTGAAAAAATACGTATTCTCCGGGAATCCATGAAGGCCGATGGAGATAAAAACGGTCTCCTGGAGCTTGAGAACGCTCTGATACCTGTAAGAAAAGTCGGTATGAGCAATATGGTGCCCTCTTCGACAATTATCAATGAGTTGTCATCCAGGATTTCTTTGTTGTCCCGATAAAAATATGTTATTTTACCTTGTAAAATGCTTATGATAAAAAAAATATTTTGCGTTTTGTTGTTCTCCGTTGCAGTTTTGCCGCTTTCTTCCCGGGAATGGGAACTTTCTTCTCCGGACGGAGGTGTTGTTGCCGTAATCAATGAGGACTTGTCTTATACCGTGACTTTCAACGGTAAGAATGTTTTTGCTGCTTATGCCGGCATCCGACTTGAAAGTTGCAAGTGTCTTAATACAGTAAAGTCGCCCGAGAGGAAAAGTGTGGAGAATACGATAATATCTCCATTTTATCGTAACTCTTCCATAGTTGACAGGTACAATCAGCTGACCCTCAAGGCTGACAAAAACTGGAAAATTGAGTTCAGGGCTTATTCTGACGGTCTGGCATACCGCTGGGTATACAGCGGAAAGGAAGCTGTTGATATTCAGGATGAAATAATATCATATTCATTTGTGCCGGAAGCCAAAGTGACAGTAGGATATATTCGGGAGGACCGTTGTTCAGACATTGAATCCCAGTTTTTCAGTTCCTTTGAGAATGAATATGTGCAGACTTCCGTTTCCGCTTTGAGCGATAAGAGGATGGCGTTTCTTCCTTTGGCTGTGGAGACGGCTCCGGATGTCAAAGTTCTTCTTACTGAAAGTGATCTCAGCAATTATCCGGGACTTTATCTGCTTCGGGACGGGGCCGCTTCCTTGAAAGGCGTATTGCCGCGCTATCCTAAGAAAGAAACTGTAGGCGGTTATCTTGATATTCAAAAAATAGTTGAGGAACGTGAAGACTATATAGCGCATATTGATGCTGCGCGTACACTTCCGTGGCGTATGGCAATTATAGCTGACAATGATGTCGGACTTGCACAAAGCCAGCTTACCTATATTCTTGCTGCTCCAAGTAAGATAGAGGATACTTCATGGATAAAGCCCGGTAAGGTCGCATGGGACTGGTGGAATGACTGGAATATCAAGGGTGTTGATTTTGAAGCAGGCGTCAATCAGGAGACATACAGATATTACATTGATTTTGCAGCGGCCAACGGCATTGAATACATAATTATGGATGACGGCTGGAGTGTAAAGGGCTGCGGTGACCTGTTTACTGTTGTGCCTCAGATAGATTTACCCGGTCTTGTGGAATATGCTGCGGACAAGGGCGTCGGGATAATTCTGTGGGCCGGATATGTGCCTTTTGAAAAAGATCTTGAAACCGTGTGCAGACATTATTCTGAGATGGGTATCAAGGGCTTTAAAGTTGATTTTTTTGACCGCAATGACCAGAAAATAGAGGAGTTTGTTGACAGAGCAGCTGAAGTTGCGGCACGGTACAATCTGGTGCTGGATCTTCATGGCTTCCATATTCCTGCAGGAATCAACCGCAAATGGCCTAATGTGCTCAATACTGAAGGTGTGAATGGGCTTGAACGTCTTAAGGGATGGGATATCAGACTTGACCAGGTCCGCTATGATACTTTCATTCCGTTTATCCGTCAGGCAGCCGGTCCTATGGACTATACTCAAGGGGCTATGCTTAACGGTACCCGTGAGACTTATCGTCCATGCAACACCCAGCCAATGAGTCAGGGCACGCGTTGTCATCAGCTTGCTCTCTATGCCATATTGGATTCGCCTCTGAATATGCTCTGTGATTCTCCGACGAACTATGAGAAAGAACAGGAATGTACGGACTACATAGCTGAAATTCCTACGGTGTGGGACGAGACTATAGTGTTGGATGGAAAAATGGGTGAATATTGCGTAACGGCCCGTCGTAAAGGAAATGATTGGTATCTCGGCGGCATCACCGACTGGACGCCGCGTGACATTACTTTGGATTTGTCGTTTCTGCCGGACGGCAATTATTTGGGTGACTGGTATGTTGACGGAAGAAATGCTGCGCGCGATGCAAGCGATTATAAGAGGGAGAACGGTCTTGTAGGCATAAGTAAAACGATTCATCTGGCTCCTGGAGGAGGGTTTGCTGCAAAACTCACAAGGCAAAAGTAAACCCCTGGTTTCAGGATGAGATAAAGAGGAGGATAGATATGAATCAATAGTTCGGTAATTTTATAAAAGTTAAACAGCGGCTCGAAGGCCGTAGAATAAAAGTTCTTTGAAATCAGTGCTATTTTTCATCAAGTTCGGGCTTTTCCCGAACATTGAAAATATTTGTTCAACCATTGCAGCATTGTGTAGGAGCAACTTGACGTCGCTAACGGACAAATCCATGCCATAGTCCTTTCCAAACTGTCTGGCAACGTTGATTGTGGAGAGTGACATATTGAATGCAAAGTCCATGGCTTCGATGAAGAAAGATTGAAAAGTTTTGCTTAAATTTGTCTGGCCGAAGAGGGCTATCGAAATCATCTCTCTGAGCTGGGTAAGTACATTGATTTATCCTAATTTTTAAGCATTGTTTTCTGTCTTTCTTAGCACTTTTTTCGGTTTTATTTTATAGCTGTTGTAGAGGTCTGCATAAAAGCCTCTAAACGGCCAATTTTGTACGTAAGTAATTGAAAATTAAATAATTGTTGCATTTTTAACGAAGTATTGATGAATATAAGTTGTTGTGACAATGATGACAAGTTGCTGCTTTCTGCAATATGCAAAGGTGACAGCAGGGCCTTTGATTGTCTTTTCCGTAAGTATTATGCGGATTTGGTCATGTTCTGCGGTCGCTTCTTGCAACGGAAAGAAGATTGCGAGGATGTGGTCCAGTCTGTTTTCCTCATCTTGTGGAAGTCGCGCGCGAAGATGAATGATGTCCTCAATATCAAACAATGGCTGCTGAGAAGCACACAGAACTCCTGTCTCAACAAACTCAATCATCAGACTGTTGTCCAACGGTACAGTGCCGATTATCTCTTGCTGATGCCGTATTTTTCAGAAGATTACAGCTCAAATACGCTGCTTTACAGTGACCTCGTCAAGCTCGTTGCGTCAGCAGAAGCTACATTGGGAGAAAAAGAAGCGGAAGTATGGAATATGAGCCGTCATAAAGGCATGAAATACGCGGAGATTGCTGCGGCGCTCGGGATTTCAGTCCGTACTGTCGAGGACCGCGTAGCAAGAGCTAAAAATCATTTCCGCAGGACACTCGACCGATATTGGTCGACTGTTCTGTTTCTCTTTTTGTTTATGGATTGATTATGTATAATGACAAGATTGATATGGATACTAAAACAAACACAAGCGGAACATCTCCGGAGGTGGATATCCTGATGAAAAAGGTTCTTAAAGGAACGGCTGACAGAAATGATATTTCCATATTGAGGGAGTGGTTGTCCGCGTCAGAGGATAATCAACGTCTCTTCAAGCAGAAATGCGCCGTTACCGAGGTGTTTGAACCGATTTTCAATCCTGATGATATTGATACGGAGAAAGCTCTGTCCAAGATTCACCGCCAGATGAGAAAAAGTGTGGCATGGCGTAAGTTTGCTTCACATTTTGCAGCGGCTGTCATTCCTCTGCTGTGCGTTGCGGCTCTTTATTTTTTTGTGCCAGGACGCGGGGCACAAGAGGATGTAGCAGTTGTAAGCCTGTCAACTCCTTACGGAGGAATGCTGCAGACTGTCCTTCCGGACAGTTCGCGTGTATGGCTGAATGCCAACAGTACGCTTGAATATCCGGCTGTGTTCGACATGGACGAGAGGAAGGTGATTCTTGAAGGTGAGGGATATTTTGAAGTCAGGGCTGATAAAGCTCATCCTTTCATAGTAAGTACTGACAACGTTGACGTAGTGGCGACAGGGACGGCTTTCAATGTCAATGCTTACACGAAGTCATCAGTTGATGTCACTTTGCTTGAGGGACTTGTGGATGTTAAGCTGGGGGATAACCGGGCCTTTACAATCCGTCCCGGAGAAAAACTGAGTCTAAAAGACAATGCTGTGGAAATCCTGAAAGAGAGCAGCAATCATAAAAGCTGCTCTTGGAAAAACGGAGTGCTGATTTTCGACAATGACAGGCTTGATATTGTGTTTGCCAGACTATCCCAAATTTATCCTGTGGATTTTATCATAAAGGATAATGCGTTTGCACAGACACGTTACCATGCTACATTCGGCGGTGAAAGTATCTATGACATTATTCATCTGCTTGAAATAGCAGTTCCGATGCGCTGCATCCCTGTAAAGAACGGACAAGACGGACAAAGGATGACCTATGAGGTGTATCCGGAGTAACGTCTTCAGCGTGACAGGCAGGCTAAAAAGGATTTACCTCACGGGTGATGCGGGACTCGCGGGCTTTGCGTGCATAGAGCTTGCGGATGTCTGCAGGTAGTTTTGTACCGGCAAGATATTCGCGTGTCTCGTCCTGGTGTTTCGCAAGGGCAGTGGCAAGGCACCAGGCTACGCCCATACGCAGATAATACGGCTCATTCTCTCAATTCTTATATACTCTGCTGAATCAATTTTCTTTCTTCAAAATGAGCAAGGTACTTGAACCCGAGGGATTTGATGAATTCTGAGTAGAAACCGAACTTGTCTCCAACCCTGCCCGGGTTATGAGAGTCGGAACCCAGGCTGATGACTTCTCCTCCGAGCTCCTTGTAGCGAAGGAGGATGTTCTTGTCCAGTTCCGGAGTCCTTCCTTTGTAATCTTGATAACTTTTAGTATTGATTTCCAGTGCTTTACCCTCCCTGGCAAGATAGCCGAGCATCAGGTCGAAAAGGTCGCTGAAATCTTTGTAGAATATACTCTCCTGCGGATATGGGGCATATCTGGCAACATAGTCGAAATGGCCCATAATGTCAAAATCCCCGAGCCAGGTCATTTCCTCATAAATGGTTTCAAGATAATGTCCATATGCCTGTTTCCAGTCTCTCCCTTGATAATATCCCCCGTAGAAAGGATCTGTGCCGTCTAAATAGTGGACGGAAGCTATCACCTGGTCGAATGAATGCTCTGTCAGAAATTTACGGATATTGTCCCTGCAGTCGCGGTACATCCCTATTTCCACGCCTTTGAATATTCCAATCTGAGAGAATTCTTCTCTGCACCTGTCAATCTCCATCTGCTGGGATGCCACATCAAACACTTCCGGCCGTTCATTCTCGTGTGCGGCCTTTTCCTTTGGAACAAAAAAATCGCAATGATCTGTAAAACACAGACCGGCAAGTCCTGTTTTCTCTGCTTGGGCAGCAGCTTCCCGCACGGATGTCCTACTTCCGTCAAAGGAAAACTGACTGTGGTTGTGGTTGTCATATATTAATCTTCTTGCCACGATGTCAATTCTGTTGGTAAAACGGGCACGAAATTAGCAAAAAAATTCATAATTTTGCAGTTTATGTAAATACGTATATATATGATTACATTTGGATACAAAAGCAAAGCCCGCGGATGGATAATGTCTGTCCTGACTATTTTGATAGGAGTGGTTATGATACTGGCAAAAGATCAGGCTATGAATGCTGTAGTGAAAATCATTGCGGCTTTCATTCTTGCCAGCGGTGTGGTTTCCTTTGCGGTCGGCTACAAGAACCGCGGTAACGGGGCTTTCCCGCTGATGATTGTCAATGCTGTAGCAGACATTGCCATCGGAGTTGTTATGTTCGTGTTCAACTCATTTTTTGCAAGCCTGTTCATCTACATTGTCGGATTGGTACTGCTGCTGTTCGGCCTTTTTCAGATTGTGGCTTTGTTCAGCGCCAATCGTGTACTGAGGGTGGGCTGGTTTTCTTTTGTGTTCCCTTGTCTGGTTTGTTTTGCGGGAGCTTTCCTTCTTTTCAATCCTGTATTTGCAAAAGCCTGGATTAGCATATTGGCAGGGGTGGCTTTGTGTATTTACGGGGTGTCGGAACTTATCACCACCTGGAAGATGAAGCACGTGATAGAGTTCGAAGAAGCCGGGATGAGAGACGAATATAACGTTGATAACCAGTAGACTGAATGATCCCAAGAGAGACGGTTGACAAGATTCTGGATGCCACCAGGATCGTTGAGGTGGTAGGTGACTTCTTACCGTTGAAGAAGCGGGGGGCAAATTATATTGCGTGCTGCCCCTTTCACAACGAGAAGACACCTTCTTTCTATGTGTCTCCGTCCAAGGGAATATACAAATGTTTCGGTTGCGGAAAGGTCGGCACGGCAGTGGGTTTCGTGATGGAGCACGAAAGTCTTAATTATTCCGAGGCTCTAAAATACCTTGCACGCAAATACCATATCGAGGTGCATGAAGAAGAGGAGACAGCTGAGGATGTTGCTCGCCGCTTCAAGTATGAGAGTCTGTATCTGGTTTCTGAATTTGCAGGCAAATTCTTTCAGGAAAGCCTTGCTACGGAGGAGGGGAGTGCCATCGGAATGGCCTATTTCAAAAGCCGCGGACTTGAAGATGAAACGATTCGCAAATATGGTCTGGGCTGGGCTCCGGTCAGCAGAACTGCTTTGCTTGATGCCGCCAGAAGTGCTGGATATAAGGAAGAATACCTTGTCGATGCGGGGCTTTGTTCCCGCTATGATGACGGAAAAATCGTTGACCGTTTCTTTGACAGGGTGATGTTCCCGATTCACTCTCCTTCAGGGCGTATCATCGCTTTCGGCGGCAGAACCTTGAGGACAGACAAGAAGGTGGCGAAATATGTCAATTCCCCCGAGACGGAGATATATGTGAAAAGCCGTTCTCTTTACGGTATCTATTTCGCAAGGAATGAAATCTCAAGGCAGGACCGATGCATCCTGGTGGAGGGCTATCTGGATGTCTTGTCAATGCACCAGCTGGGATTGACCAATGTCGTTGCGTCAAGCGGGACATCCTTGACCCAGGACCAGGTTCGCCTCATCAAGAAATATACAGATAATGTAACCATCATCTATGACGGTGACAGCGCCGGCATCCACGCCGCAGTCCGCGGAATCGGGCTGGTTCTCAAGGAAGGGATGAATGTGAAGGTGGTACTGCTGCCTGATGGACAGGATCCGGATGATTTTGCAAAGGCCCATACCTTGGACCAGGTCAAGGAATATATTTCGGCAAATGAACGGGATTTCATAGAATTCAAGACTGACCTGCTTCTTCAGGAGGCTGGAAATGACCCGCTGAAGAAGGCCAATCTCATCAACGATATAGCGGATACGATTGCCCAGATACCGGATGCCGTCCTGCGTACGATGTATGTCCGCTCCTGTGCCGAGCGTTTTTCCATAGAGGAGGGACTTCTGTCTGCTCGGGTAGGCAAGACAAGGACCTCGATGATTGTGGAGGAAAAGAAGCGTCTGGATCGGGAACAAAGGGTTGAAGAAGCCATTGCCTCCAGTTCGCAGGTGGAAGGAAATGATGTGCCTGAAGCAGTATCAGACAGCCCATACGTGCTGGAAAATCCGTTTCTTGCTCCTTGCGAAAAGGAAATTCTGGGCTTTGTCCTGGAGTATGGATGTTCTCAGATGGAGTTTGACAAGGATTCTGAATATTATGAAGAGGGCCACATTCCACTGGTTGCTGATTTCATTGACGCGGTTCTGGCAGATGACGGAATCGAATTCGTGAATACGCTTTACAGAAAAACTTACGAGGCCTATTTCTCCTATTTCGGAGAGGGACTTAGCCAGACTCAGATTCAGGGAAGGCTGCTGAACAATGATGACCCTGACATAGTCGCTGTATCCTCTGACATCCTTGTCGAGAAATACCGCATTACGGTGGAAAGTTTTGAAAAGTCTCTTACTAACATTTCTACGATTTTGCTGGTCTATATTCCGAAGACGCTGCAGGCCTATCAGTGCAAGAGAGTCGAGATTATGATCAGGGAACTTACCGAAAGCCTTTCTGCCGAAACCGATGCCCACAAGCAGGCGGAGATAATTCGCAAGATAGGAGGATTAAATAAGGTCAGAACGCATCTTAATAATATGCTTGGCCGTGTATAGTATTGAATAATAATAAATTATAATTATATGAGCAGTAAAGAAAAATTCACCAGGACTCTTGTGACCTGTGCGCTTCCATACGCCAACGGTCCAGTACATATCGGACACCTTGCCGGAGTTTATGTGCCGGCTGACATCTATGTGAGATATCTCAGGATGAAGGGTGAGGACGTACTCTATGTATGCGGTTCGGACGAACATGGAGTTCCTATTACCATCAAGGCGAAGAAGGAAGGATGCACGCCTCAGGATGTTGTGGATAGGTATCATAAAATCATAAAGGATTCATTCTCAGGACTTGGCATCAATTTCGACATCTACTCAAGGACTTCCTCAAAGGTTCATGAGGTGAATGCTTCGGCATTTTTCCGCAAGCTCTACGAAGAGGGTAAGTTCATCGAGAAAGAAAGCGAGCAATATTACGACGAGGAGGCAAAGACCTTCCTTGCAGACCGTTATATCACCGGAACCTGTCCTCGTTGCGGCTCGGAAGGAGCCTATGGCGACCAGTGTGAGAAATGCGGTGCCACCCTCAGTCCTGACGAACTCATCAACCCTAAGTCATCCCTGAGCGGAAGCCCTCTTGTGAAGAAGTCCACAAAGCACTGGTATCTTCCGCTGGACCAGTATGAAGCCTGGCTTTCAGACTGGATACTCAACGGCCACAAGGAATGGAGGAGCAATGTATATGGCCAGTGCAAGAGCTGGATTGACGGTGGTCTTCAGCCTCGTGCCGTGAGCCGCGACCTTGACTGGGGTGTGCCTGTCCCGGTAGAAGGGGCGGAAGGCAAGGTCCTTTATGTGTGGTTCGATGCTCCTATTGGCTACATTTCCAACACCCAGGAACTCCTGCCTCAGAGCTGGGAGAAGTGGTGGAAGGACAGTGATACGAAACTGGTGCATTTTATCGGGAAGGACAATATCGTTTTCCACTGCATCGTCTTCCCTTCAATGCTTAAGGCGGACGGCAGCTACATTCTTCCGGAGAATGTGCCTGCCAACGAGTTCCTCAATCTGGAAGGAGACAAAATTTCCACTTCAAGGGGATGGGCTGTATGGGCTCACGAATATCTTGAGCAATTCCCTGGAAAAGAGGATGTGATGAGATATGTTCTCACTGCCAATGCACCTGAGACCAAGGATAATGACTTCTCCTGGAAGGACTTCCAGGCACGCAACAACAGCGAGCTTGTCGCGATTTTCGGCAACTTTGTCAACCGCGCTGTAGTTCTGACTCATAAGTATTTCGAGGGCAGGGTACCAGCTTGCGGTGAACTTCTCGATGTGGACAAGGAGGCTCTTGCTCAGATTCCTCAGCTCAAGGCTTCGCTTGAGAAGAATCTGGATACATATCATTTCCGTGAGGCGCTCAAGGATGCGATGTCCATAGCTCGTGTGGGAAACAAATATATCTCCGACACCGAGCCTTGGAAGGTTGCAAAGACAGATATGGACCGTTGTGCAACCATTCTGAACGTCAGCCTGCAGATTTGCGCAGACCTTGCGATTGCGTTCGAGCCATTCACCCCGTTTGCGGCAGAGCGTCTGCGCACAATGCTTGGAGTGTCCCTGAATGCCGGATTTGACCACCGCCTTGGAGAGCAGCAGACCGTCAATACCTATTTGCCGGGCGAAGGAAGAGCTCTTCATACTACATCAGTCCTGCCAACCGACGCTGAGGGAATTGTCCTCACCTGGGCACGCCTTGGTGAAACCACCCTTCTTCCGGAAGGACACCAGCTCAACCAGCCGGAACTTCTTTTTGCGAAAATTGAAGACGATGTCATCAACGCCCAGCTGGAGCGACTCAACCGTATCCGTGCAGAGCGTGAGGCCGCTGCCAAGGCAGAAGCTGCAAAACAGGTGACTCCACAAAAGGACGAATGCACCTTCGAAGATTTCGAGAAGATGGATATCCGCACCGCCACTGTGCTTGAGGCTGAGCGCGTTCCGAAGACTGATAAACTTCTCAAGCTTACGATAGACACTGGTATCGACAAGAGGGTGATAGTCTCAGGCATCGCAGAGCAATATTCTCCAGAAGAAATGGTAGGCAAGCAGATTTGCATCCTCGCCAACCTTGCACCACGCAAGATTCGCGGCATCGAATCCAAAGGAATGATTCTGATGGCCCGTCAGAATGACGGCAAGATGCGTTTTGTAACCCCTGCCGAGGCCCTCTGCAATGGAGCCGAAATCGGCTAATCTTTTCTTGGCATCGGGTCCATCTTTGCGTATCCCTTGATGTCCTTTATTACAGTACTCAGATGCAGGATGACGAGGATGATGACGATGACTATGCCGATATAGTCCAATGCCTTGAAAGTGAATTCGTGACCAAGAAGAGTGAAACTGCTGGAGAATTCCCTCAAAGGGGTGATGAGAGCGAACAGAGTGTTGATGATTATCATGATGATCCTGAACTCAGTAGGCCCCATACTGGCATATGTCAGCTTGAATTCTTTCTTCAGATGGGCATTGATGCTGACATTGACGGTCATCAACAGGTAAAGAATCAGCGCAAACATAGCTATTTCGACGTGCATCAGTCCCGACAGACCGACTCCGATGAAAATCATCACTTCGTTGATGGTGTCGATGGTGTGGTCGAGGTAGTAGCCATAGATAGGCCTTTGAGTCTGGCGCACTCTGGCGAGAGTGCCGTCCAAAGAGTCTCCGTACCAATTGATGATAAAGCCCAATGAGCTGAGCCACAGGAAGTTGATATTCCATACCGACAGGATGTATCCAAGGGCTACGATTGCTGCGCCGAAGGTACCGATATAAGTTAGAATATCCGATGTCATCCATTTTGGCTGGCGCTCTGCAAGCCATACCAGAACTTTCTTTTCAAGTGCATTCAGGATAGATGTCTGTATCCTGACTGCGTCAGCTTTGTGTGTTTCCATATTAAAAATATCCTTTATTCAAAAATCCCTTTTTGACAACAAAAATGACTCCATTTTCATACAGAAAGGATAATTATGCGACTATTTGGATAATTATAACATCCTCTTGGAAAATAGTTTTCATTATTATGAACTGGAAACCTTCTGGTATGACAATATTTTTTTCCCAGTTTCAAAAATATTAGTAAATTCGCTATTTGGTGCGTTGGCTTGCCTAAGCCCTGGGCCGTAAAACACATTTACTATGCTTAAAACGGAATATCATAAGGATTTGACCAATATGAACACCTTCAGAATGAAGGTCAAGGCCAGAGCTTTTGTTGAATATGATTCGGTTGCGGACCTTGTGGAGATTGATTTGGAAGGACTCCCGAGGCCTGTCTTGCATATCGGAGGCGGAAGCAATCTGCTTTTTACTGATGATTTCAAGGGAACTGTACTTCATTCCCGGATTCAATTCATTGAAATTCTTGCAGGAAATCTGCAGAACTCCGAAGAAGATGGCTCTTTGGAAAATGTTCTGGATCAGGTAAGGAACAGGGGCGAACAGATTGAAGTTTCCGTCGGTGCGGGCGTTGTGTTCGATGATTTCTGCAAATGGGCTGCTGAGCAGGGGTTGTGGGGCGTGGAGAATCTTTCCGGGATTCCGGGTGAAGTGGGAGCTTCCGCTGTCCAGAATATAGGTGCCTATGGGGTTGAGGTTAAGGATGTCATCCGCACGGTATATTGCTATGACCTTCAGGAAGAAGAGTTTGTGCATTTCGATGTGGAGGATTGCGGCTACGGTTATCGGGACTCCGTTTTCAAGCATCCTGACTACAGAGGACGCTTCATCGTCACCCACGTGGTGTTCCGCCTCAGTTGCGACGGCGGCCCAAAACTAGGATACGGACATCTTGAGCAGGCTGTCAATTTGTCAGCGGCTGGAGGCAAGATTACTCCGCTTCTTGTACGGAATACAGTTTTGAAAATTCGTTCCGAGAAGTTGCCTGATGTGGCTTCTGTCGGAAGCGCGGGCAGTTTCTTTAAGAATCCAGTGGTGGAAAGCTCTGTTTATGAGCGGGTTGTAAAGGTTGCGGCGTCGGAGTTCCCGGGGATTGACGTTCCGCATTATGACCTTGAAGGCGGAATGGTGAAAATCCCAGCTGCCTGGCTGATTGAAAGGTGCGGATGGAAAGGCCGCAGAATGGGTGGCGCGGCAGTCTGGTCAAAACAGCCGCTGGTTCTTGTCAATTTTACAGGCGATGCTTTCCCAGAGGAAATCATCGGCCTTGAAAAGCGCATCATTGCATCCGTAGAAGATAAATTCGGCATTACGCTTTCTCCTGAGGTGGAGCATATCTAAACTAGCCCATTATGAAGAAATTATTATCATTTTTCCTAATTATTCTCTCTGTCCTTTCCTGTCAGGACTTCTTGAATCTTGGCAATCAGAACAATCAGGTTAATAAACCCGAAGATAACCCCGAGGAGAAACCAGAAGATAAACCCGGAGACCGGGAGTTCGTCCTGCTTTTTACAAATGACTTCCATAGCCAGATTGAGCCAACTTCCAAGGATGCGTCATACAATGCAGACAGAGGTGGAGTTGTAAGACTTAAGGCATTGATTGATAGTGTTAAAGCTGTGGAACCGTCAGTCTTGCTGACAGATTCGGGAGATTTGGTCCAGGGAACGTATTATTTTAGCTGTCTGAACGGGATTGTAGAGATGATGGTGCTGGACGAACTTGGATATGATGTCCGCACTTTGGGAAATCACGAGTTTGATAAGAAGATGGTTGGGCTGGGAGATATGCTTTCAATGAGCAAGGTACCGGTAGTGGCTTCCAATTATGATTTTTCCAACACATCTCTTTCTCAGTATGTGAAATCTTCGGTAATCTTGAAGGCCGGGGATGTGAATGTGGGTTTCATCGGTCTGAATGTGAGGCTACTGAATCTTGTGGATCCTAGTGCTTGTGAGGGGGTTGTATGGTTCAATGCCATTGATGTTGCGGACCAGCTTGCCGGCAAGTTGAAGGAGGATGGCGCGGATATCGTGATTGCCTTGTCCCATCTTGGCTTTTCTAAGGATACGGGGGTCAAATATATGGATAGCGGGATAGCAAAGAATACCCGCAATATAGACATGATAGTCGGAGGACATTCCCATACCTTCCTCAATGAGGCCTATTATGTTCGGAATCTGGATGAGATAAATGTCCCTATAGTGCAGACTGGAAGCAAGGGAATATGCCTTGGCTATTCAAAGATAAAGATTGACAAAGATGGTAATAAGTCATTCAAATACAGACTCATTCCTGTTGACAGCAGGCTTGATGCCAAGGTTGACGAGGCCTTTGCTGCTACAATTTCCACCTATGCTGGCACTCTGGCGGAGAAAATGGAGGAGGTAATCGGCTATGCTCCTGAGGATATGACCAAAGGCACACCGGAGAGCAAACTGGGCAATTTTACGGCAGATGCGCTTTCTTGGATGTGCGAGCAACTGCATGGCTCCAAACCGGATGTTACTTTATATAATACAGGTGGACTTCGTTCATACATTTACAGAGGGCCTGTGACCTTGGGAGATGTTTTCTCCGTCTATCCATTTGACAATCAGCTTACTGTGCTGGAAATGACAGGAACGGCGCTGAAGAATCTATTTTCTGAGGTCGCCGCTTCGGGGGGAATGCCAATTAATGCCGGTGTCCGGCTTGTCATCAAGGATGGAAAAGTCAAATCGGTGACAGTCAATGGCAGGCAAATTGAGGATGGCAATACATATATTGTTGCTACTTTGGACTATGTTGTAAATAATGCAAGGTACGGGACGGGGGATTATCTTGTCCGTAAAGATTCATCGCAAATAATATATGACCTGATGGCAGATTATATAAGATGGCTCACTGCCAATGGTAAAAATGTTGAGTCGGCTCTTGATGGCAGAATAACAATAGAATAGTAATATGGGATCATTTGTAGTTGAAGGTGGACATAAACTTAGCGGGACTATCCGTCCTCAGGGAGCAAAGAATGAAGCTCTTGAAGTAATCAGTGCGGCACTTCTGACTGATGAGGAGGTCGTAATTTCCAATATTCCTGAAATCTTGGATGTCAAGAACCTTATTCTTCTTCTGGAGGGAATGGGAGTGAAGGTTGAAAGGCTTGAAAAGGGAGTGTATTCATTCAAGGCTGACAATATTGATACTGAATATATTGCAAGCGCCGATTTCGTTGCGAAATGTGCTCAGCTTCGTGGCTCGGTGATGGTAGTGGGACCGCTTCTGGCGCGTTTTGGCAAGGCATATTTCCCGAAGCCGGGAGGTGATAAGATTGGTCGTCGAAGAGTTGACACCCATATTCTCGGAATGATGAAACTTGGAGCCGTACAGGATTACGATTCCTCCAAGAAGGCTTTCTTTCTTCAAGTCCCTCAGGGCAGTCATCTGACTGGCTGCTATATGCTTCTGGATGAGGCGTCTGTCACCGGAACTGCAAACATCCTGATGGCCTCCGTACTTGCGGAGGGGGAGACGACCATCTACAACGCTGCTTGTGAACCATATATCCAGCAGTTGTCCAGAATGTTGGTTTCAATGGGGGCAAATATTGAGGGTATTGGATCCAATATGCTCAAAATCAAGGGCGTATCCAGATTGAGTGGAACTGCTCATAAGATTCTGCCAGATATGATTGACGTTGGTTCCTTCATAGGTATGGCTGCTCTCAATCGCAGTTCCATTACCATAAAGGATGTTTCCTACGATAATCTCGGCATCATTCCCGAGTCTTTCCGCAGGCTTGGTGTTCAACTGGAGCAGAGGGGTGACGATATATTTGTACCTGAGCAGGAGAGCTATGTGATTGAGTCCTTCCTCGACGGTTCCATAATGACGCTTGCCGATGCGCCTTGGCCTGGGCTTACGCCTGACCTTCTGAGTGTTATGCTTGTTGTGGCTACCCAGTGCAAGGGGAGTGTGCTCATTCATCAGAAGATGTTCGAGAGCAGGCTGTTCTTTGTTGACAAACTCATAGATATGGGTGCGCAGATTATCCTCTGCGATCCTCACCGCGCCGTGGTAATTGGTCACGACCACAACTACTGTCTTCGTGCCGGGAATATGTCTTCTCCTGATATTCGTGCCGGAATCGCACTGCTGATTGCGGCGATGTCTGCCAAAGGCACCAGCGTTATCAGCAACATCGACCAGATAGACCGCGGCTATGAAGACATCGACCTGCGCCTCAACGCCCTCGGCGCCCGCATCACCCGTCAGTAAAAGCACCTTGCAAGGAAGAAATTGTCAAAAAAACGTGAACACTAGAGTTTGCGGATGAGGGTGAGGCCGTCGCGCAGGGGGAGAATCAGGGATTCTACGCGTGTATCGGAGGCGACCATATCGTTGAAGCGTGCTATTGATACCGTCTGTTTGTCCTGGGGGAGCGGTTCCTGGCAGACTTTCCCGTCCCATAAGACATTATCTGCAAGAATCAGCCCTCCGTGACGGACAAGGTCGAACACAAGTTCATAGTACTCACTGTACTCCCTCTTATTGGCATCCATATAGACGATGTCATATTCCGGAGTCCCTTCTTTACGCATCCTCTCAAGAGTCTGTTTGCAGTCTCCAAGATGAAGAGTGATTTTCTCTGATACGCCCGCCCTTTCGAAACCTTCCAGGATGACATCCTCCAGCTCGTCATTGAGCTCAAGCGTGTCAAGATGGCCTCCTTCAGGCAGGCCGCTGGCAAGACAGATGGCCGAGTATCCGGTAAAAGTTCCGAGTTCCAGAACCCGGGATGCCCCGCTTATCTGCACAAGAATCTTCAGGAATTCTCCCTGAACTCTTCCAGAGAGCATTCTGGCGTGATTGGTCCTCAGGTGAGTCTGTCTGACAACCCAGTCCAAAGCTTCAGAAGCCTTAGATGAATGGGAATCGATATAGTCGTATATTTCCATATCAGAGATATATCAGTTTGCACAATTTTTCCTTGTCGAAAATCTCGATGGCCATCCTTTGGACCTCTTCAGCAGTGATTCCCTCGATGCTCTTGCGCACCTGGTCATCAGGAGTGACCATCCTCCACGACATCAGGCTCTTGCCCATAGACAGACACTGAGTTTCCCCATTGTCCGAACTTATAGCCAATTGCCCCAGTAACTGTTTCTTTGCCTCTCGCAACTTCCTTTCAGACAGAGGGGAAGACTGCAACTTGAGAATTTCTTTCATCGTCGCCTCGACGCATTTGTCCAGGTTGTCCTTGTCGCACCCAATGCAGATGGTCACGATACCGGTGTCCGCATATTGGGTGTAGGTGCATTCTACCCCATAAACCCAGCCGTTCTTCTCCCTAAGTACTGAGTTGAGAATCGAATTTGAGGCAGGCCCGCCAAGAATGTTGCACAGAAGTACAGTGGCAAGCCTTTCCTGTGTTTTGTATAGGGATGGACCAGTGTTGCCAATGACGCAGTTGGCCTGGTGATTATGCTTGTTGATGCTAAGGTCAAAAGGGGGAAGGCTTCTGCGAAAATCCGTTATCGAGGCCTCCGTGACATTGCTATCGGATGCGATTACCATCTCAGGAAAGAACTGCTCGGAGAGGCTGTTGGCCAATGCTTCCAACTTCCTTTCATCCACATTCGCAACAATGGTGAAGGCCATCTTTCCGCTCTGGAACTTCTCTTTCCTGAACCTTGAGAGTTCCTCCGGCGTAATCTTTTTGACGCTGGCGGCTGTCCCGAGAATAGGTCTTCCGAGGGGATGGCCCTCAAAAAGCATCTCCTCGAACTTGTCATATATATCTTCAGAGGGACTGTCCTTGTAGGAATTGATTTCATCGATTACAACGCTCTTTTCCGTGCACACCTCGTTCTGAGGGAATGTCGGGCAAGTGGCAAGTTCCATCAACAGAGAGGCAGCTTTTTTCAGGTCCTCTTTCAATACAGTGGCGTGGAATACAATCTCCTCCTTGGTGGTGAATGCATTGAGCTCACCGCCAAGCCTGTCAAGATAGCTGTTGATTTTGGAGGCAGACTTGTGCGCAGTACCCTTGAATATGGTATGTTCCGTGAAATGGGCTATCCCGCTGTGCCACCCTTCCTCATCCCTTGTACCGCATTTGATGCTGAGAGCGCAGTAACTTACAGGTGAGGAACTTCGTTTGACTGCGTACTGCATCCCTGCTTTGGTTGTTCCGCTGATCATCTGTTATTTGGAATGGGCTGAACTGATTCGTTTTATGTCTTCAGGAAGGAAACCGCGTCCGTATTTCTTGCTAATCCGGTGTTTACGATAGTAGTACAACTCGTGTGTCTGGCTGTCTATGAGCATCTTGTAGCAATATGAACCATTCTGGGGATCGGTTGGGGCCGCTACGTAACTAACCAGGATGTCAGGGGTTCCGTTGATGAAAATATTGTCGGCATCGTTCTCCTGTGCAGTACACATATTCTTGTCAAAATATGTGCTGATTATCTCTTCCGTCACTTCACCGCTCAGGTCGTCTTCGGAGAAGACAATCTTTTTGTTGCCGGATTTGGACAGATTGACAGTATAGCTGGAAAGACCTGTGTAGGCACTGATGTCCTTGTCCATCGAATCCACAGCATAGTGCTGTATGATGTCCAGGAAAATCGGCATAACCACCAACTCACGGCCTGAAGGATTTTCGGCTGAAGCATATGGAAGGCTTACTATCTCAAGCATTGATGAAATGCCTTCTTCGGCAGCCTTGCCCCCCTTGGCCAATACAAGGAACTGAAGCCCCGGTTCTTTTTCCTTGCGGAACTGCCCTTTGGTCGTCAGCAAAAAGTAGTAATTGTCATCAGTCTTGAGGGTTTCAAATTCTTCAAGTGTGCAGAACTCATATGGCGAAACCCTCCATCTGGAACTTATCTCTTCCTGGAAGTAGCTGTCGAAGAAAGAATTTCCGGACAGTACCACTTTTGTGATTTTTTCTGTGAAATCGCTGATTTTGACTTTCTTTGTGTTGATTTGAGCCTGGGCGCCGGCTACCAGCGGGAGCACGAGAGCCACAAGCAGGCTGATAAAGAATCTTCTCATTCGTATATTCCTCAATTATTGTTCTGTATCTGTTTTGGTGTTTATCCTCTGCGGCCCACCTGCTTCGGCCCTGAGGAACGCATCTGAACGCTTCAGGACGAAGTTTGAACCGAGATATTTTGTCCTTACCTCTTCGTCACCGGCCAATTCTTCAGGGGTGCCGCTCTGCAGGATGGAGCCTTCGTACAAAAGGTATGCCCTGTCAATGATTGCCAGTGTCTCGCCTACATTGTGGTCGGTGATAATGACACCGATATTCTTATATTTGAGTTTCGCGATGATGTACTGGATGTCTTCAACGGCAATCGGATCGACTCCGGCGAATGGCTCGTCCAGCAATATGAATTTCGGATCTATGGCCAGTGCCCTCGCAATCTCACATCTTCTCCTCTCTCCTCCTGACAACTGGATTCCCTTGCTCTTCCTGACTTTATGGAGGTTGAATTCATCCAGAAGTGACTCAAGACGCTCTTTTCGCTCTGCTTTTGTGAATTGTTTGGACATTTCCATCACGGACATTATATTGTCCTCTACGCTCATATGCCTGAATACGGATGCTTCCTGTGCAAGGTAACCGACTCCTTTCTGCGCACGTTTGAACATCGGCAGGGAGGTAATGTCCTCATCATCAAGGAAAATCCTGCCGGCATTGGGTACTATGAGTCCAGTTATCATATAGAAACTGGTCGTCTTTCCAGCACCGTTAGGGCCGAGGAATCCCACAATCTCTCCTTGTTTAACTTCCATCGAAACGCCTTTTACGACGGTTCTCGGGCCATATTTTTTGACAAGGTTTTCGCAACTGAGTTTCATTGTACTGTTTGTTTAAATGTAAAATACGGCAGGGTCTATTTGATATCCAGACCAAAATCCTGAACAAATTGCTTCACTTCAGAGTTTGATGACATCAATTCTTTGGCCTGCTCACTTGGCATATAAGCCTCAGCCTTCTGGTTCTCTTCCTGAGGGACGATATCCACCTTGAGTACGATCCGGGTGGAACCGGAAAGCCGTCTGAGGTTGCCTTCAAGGTCGTGGAGCAACTTGGTCTCAACCCATTCTTTCTGGGATATGTTCAGGACATAGAAGGTCACAATTTTCTGTCCCTTGTCATCGTCTTCTATTTTAAGAGTACAACTGTTCAACATGTTGAAAAGTCTAGGCTTCTCGGCATATGTGCCGGCCATTTCTTTCCAGTGAAGTCTTATCTGGGCTTCTTCAGGGGCCGGTTTGTCGGCAGTGACCACTGTGGTTTCGCTGCTTGCGCTGGTTCCTTCCATAACTCCTTTCAGCGTGAGGTTGGAATGAGAGGCGCTTCTGGCTGCACGTGGCCGTCTTTCGCGTTGGACTTCTGTCTCGGGTGCAGGGGTTGAAACAGCCGCCGGGGATGATGCTGCCGGGGATGATGGTGCCGGGGCCTGAACTGCATGTGCCGGCGAGGAAACCTGAACCGGCGAGGAAACCTGAACCGGAGTTGGTGTCTGAACCGGGGTTTGGACCGGGGCCTGAGCTGCCGGGGCAGGGGAGGTTATCAGGTAGCAAAGTTTCATCAGAGTGAACTCGATATGGAGCCTCTGGTTGATGCTGGCCTTGTATGAAGCCTCGCACTGAGTAGTGATATTCAATGCATCGTACAGGAATTTCATAGGACATCGCCCTGCCTGTTCTCTATATCTTTCTTTCAGTGACTGAGGCAGTTCCAGAAGAGAATCCAGCCCGTTGCTCTTGCTCACCACCAAATCCCTCAGATGAGAGGAAAGAGCTGCGACAAAATGCAGGGCGTTGAATCCCTTTGTCAGTATCTCATCAAAGGTAAGCAATGCCTTTGGATAGTCCCCTGCAAGAAAATTCTCCACAAGGGAGAAACTATATTCATAATCCAGAACGTTCAGGTTGCGGATTACATCCTGATATTTGACATCTGTACCGCAGAAAGCAACTGTCTGGTCGAATATGGTAAGGGCATCCCTCATCGCTCCATCTGCCTTGTGGGCAATCACGTGCAGGGATTCGTCATCTATGGAAATGTTTTCCTTGGATGCGACCATCTTCAGGTTGCTCACTATGTCATTGACTCCGATTCGATTGAAATCATAGGTCTGGCATCTGGACAGGATGGTCGGAAGAATTTTGTGCTTTTCCGTGGTGGCAAGTATGAAAATTGCGTGGGCAGGCGGCTCCTCCAATGTCTTGAGGAAGGCATTGAACGCCTGTGAGGAGAGCATATGCACCTCATCTATGATATATACACTGTATTTTCCAACCTGAGGCGGTATCCTGACCTGCTCCATCAGGCTCTTGATGTCTTCTACGCCATTGTTGGAGGCTGCGTCCAGTTCGTGGATGCAGTAGGAGCGACCTTCGGCAAAGGAACGGCAGGACTCGCACTCCCCGCACGGCTCCATCTCCGGTGACGGATTGGAGCAGTTAATCATTTTCGCAAATATCCTTGCAGTAGTGGTCTTGCCCACTCCACGAGGACCGCAAAACAGATAGGCGTGAGCCAATTGTCCCCTCAAAATGGAATTCTTGAGCGTCTTGGCAATGGTGTCCTGACCTACCAGAGTTCCGAAAGAATCAGGCCTGTATTTTCGTGCAGATACTATATAATCCGACATTTCAATTCCCAATAAATATCAAATAACAATAATCGAAGTCTCGCCTTTGCGAAACCTGAGACCATAATCGGACAAATATAGCAAAAAAATGGAAACTATTCCCCTCCTACGGTGAGAGAACTTACCAGAACAGTCGGGATGCCGCAGGAAACTGGCACATTCTGTTCCTTTCCGCAGGTCCATATCCCGTTGTCAATCTTAAGGTCATCGGCGACAGCCGTAATGTCGGCAAGTGCCTGGGGCCCGTTGCCGATAATGTTTATGTCGTGGACAGGCGCAGTCAGACGGCCGTTTTCGATGAGATAGCCGCTTTTGACATAGAAGGTGAAGTCGCCTTCTCCGATTTTGACCTGACCGTTGGAGAATTCGTCCACATATATACCTCTCTTGACGGATGCAATCAGGCTTTCGGACGAAGATCCTCCGCTTTCCATATATGTGGCCCTCATCCTTGGCGTAGGGTTGTAGCGGAAGGATTCCCTTCTGCCGTTTCCTGTGGACGGAACTCCATAACTTGCGGCGCTGATTCTGTCGTGGAGGTAGGATGTAAGGATGCCGTCTGTGACCATATAGGTTTTCTGTCCGGCAACCCCCTCATCATCGTAATTGCCACAGCCCCTGTTGAACGGCAGAGTACCGTCATCAACAATGTTGATGCCAGCCTTGCATACCCTCTGTCCCATCTTCTCGGAAAAAATGGACTGACCTTTCCTGATGAAATCGGCTTCAAAGGCGTGTCCCATCGCCTCGTGGAGCAAAATACCTGATGCACCGGCGCCCATAACCACGGGCATCTTTCCTCCTTTGGGACGGATGGCTTCGAAACTTGCATCAATTCCCCTGACTACCTCAAGTGCCATTTCCTCGGCAAGGGCACTTGTGAGCATCTCGCTCCCCATCCTGAAACTTCTGGAAGAGGACTTTGTCCGGGTGTCATTGGCAGAGAAGAAAACAGCGCTGGCAGTCACGCTTCCCATAGGCCTGGTTTCATATGTGAGTTCTCCGAGGGAATTGTACATCATTACGTCACTCATTGAGTATGAGGCTCTTATAAGGATTTTCCCTATGCGTCTGTCCTTTGATGCAATCCTTGTTTCCAAGTCCTGAATGAAAGAGCGGATATTGTTTATGTCGGCATTTCTCCAGTCTGTGATTCCCGGATAAAAGTCCGGTGCAGGGGAGACCGCCCCCTTTGATGAAAGGTAAATGCCGTCCCCGACCTTCCCGTAGTTGACTGCAGGTGCGTCGCATAGAGCGATGGCAGATGCTGCCTTTGCAGCAGCAAGCATATCTTTTTCGGAGGTGGTTTCGGAATAAGCATATCCCGTCCTTTCACCTTTGAGTACTCGTATGCCTACTCCGTAATCAGTGTGGCAACCTCCGGATGTGACGGCTCCGTCCTTAAGCATCAAGTTGAAATAGACCGTATTTTCAAAATACAGGTCGCAGAAATCTCCTCCTGTGGACAGAGCCTCAGCAGAGAGTCTCTCAAGCATCCGGCGGTCTGTCCGGAATATGTTGAACCAGTGATTTTCGTTCATATTGTTATTCATCCTGCTCATCGACTGAATCATCAGCATAACTGCGTATCTTGTAATAGGTTTCCTCATCCCTTATGCTGACTATGTCCCTTTTGGACCCTTCTGCAACAACACGGAAAGGAATCTGAGAGTTGTCTGCCAGTATCCACCTTTCGCATACGGGAGAATAATCATTGAAAAAATATTGAATCCCGACGCGGTACCTCCTCCGGATGGTCTCTTCCGGGATGTTGTGTCCTCCCGCTTCAACCCTTGCCTTCACCCTCTGGATGGCCAGTTCCGGAGTGTTGAGCCAAAAGTACAGGAGGGTGACAGTGTAGCCGTTGCTCTGTGCCATCTTTACGGTTTTCAGAAGCGTTCTGGTGGCAAGTGTGGTTTCAACGGCAAAGTCCATCTGCTTGGAAATCAGATGTCTGATTTTCATTATGACAAAGCGGCTTGCCTTGATGGCTGCCTTCTCCGGATTGAAAGGTGAAAGACCTTTGGCGAACTCATCAGAATTGACGAATTCGCTGCATTCCAGCATTTCAGGCAGAAGGGAATAGGAAGCCGTGGTTTTGCCGGCCCCGTTGCAGCCGGAAATAATGAACATTCTTGGCATTGCTTATCTTTTTACAGGGTTGTTTACTCCATATCCAAACAGGGCGAAATCTCCCAGCAGAGGGTCCTCCGGAAATATTTCCCGGAAGGCATCTGTGATTTCAATGGCTGTGGCGATATCTTTAGACCGTCTTGATGTCAGCCCCAATGCACTGGCCTGCGAATAGACGTGGACGTCCAGCGGAATTACCAGCGACCTGCGGTCAGTATTCTTCCACAATCCCAAATCCACCTTCCCGTCATCACGAACCATCCAGCGTCTCATCATATTGATTTTCTTGTTGGCTGCCTTCTTGTCTTCTTTCTGACCGAAAATTCCGGTCCTGACAGCCCCGTCATCCATACCTTCCAGACTGGTCCTGCCCATATATATCTTTCTCAGCCGCCCGCATATGGCCGCAAACTCGCTCCATTTTACCGTACGGTGAAGACTCGTCTCGTCATCCCTGTAGTCTGCAGCCATCACATAGTCATAAGGCTTCCATTCCATCTGGTCGAACATCCTGTTGCAGTCCCTCACTATCATACTCCTTCGCCCCCAGGCAAGGTGGCAGGAGAGAATGGCTGCGATTTCCACGTCTGCCAGGGAACATTCCCCGCGGCCAAACCTTTCGGCGAAGTGCCTCGGGAACGCTATAGGATCTTCCTGAAAATATATGGGATTATTGTATTTCTCAGCCCATTCTGTAAGTAGGTATATAGTCTTGATATCCATATTCATATCTGATATGCATATTCATAGGTTCATTCAATGACCAGTCCGTCCCAGGCTGGACTGATGCAACAATCGGTTATGTTTGAAAGTTCTTTCCTGAGGTCCTCGTGACATGGCAACTGGTGGGAAAGATGGGTGAGCCAGCTGTGCTTAGCGCCGACTTTGCGGCAAACCGCGACAGCCTCCTCAAGAGAAAAGTGAGAGATGTGCGGGCCCCGTTTCACGCAGTTGATGACGAAATGGTCCAGGTTCCTCAACTTCAGGAACTCCTCTTCAGGAATATAGTTCATATCGGTACAATAGGCTATGTTGCCGAAGCGGAAGCCAAGAACGGGAAGCTTGTAATGCATCCCCCTTATAGGTATTATTGAGGCAGTCCTGACTGGGGAGACTTCCTTTACTGTGTGCTCATATCCTTTGCCGGAATGCCATTCGATGATTTCCTCCTCGCCTCCGCTAACCAGAGTGAAAGGCTCAGGACCTATCCTGTGGACATTCCACTCCGGAGCTCCGGGATATTTGTTCTGGGCGAATGCATATGAATACTCCTGACGGAGCGACTCTTCCACATATTCCTCGCACCATATGTGTACGGCCTTGTGCTCGTGGTAGTTGAAGGCTCGGATGTCGTCCAGACCTCCCGTGTGGTCTTTGTGATTGTGTGTCAACAAGATAGCGTCCAAGTGGGTGACATCCTCGGACAACATCTGCTGCCTGAAATCCGGACCGGCATCCACCAATATCCTCATTCCCATATAATCTACCAGCACACTGGCCCTGAGCCGTTTGTCCTTGCTGTCAGCACTCTTGCATACTTTGCATCCACATCCAATCATAGGAACCCCCTGCGAAGTCCCGCTGCCGAGAAAAGTCAGTCTTGCATTGCTGTTTTCCATCATATTTCGACCTCTATTATCTTTCCTATCGATCCCTCTTCCCAAGGCAGGACCTTACGTATATAATTGCCTGTATATCCGGACATTGTACCATCCTTGTGCCGGCATTCTATCAGGACATTGTCCCTGATTCCGCGATTTGCGGCAAGGAATTCCGTGTGAAGTTTGTCGCATAGTCCCTCCAGGGCTGCCACCCTTTCGGTCTTCAATGAGTCCATGACCTGGTCCTTGCGCTCCGCAGCAGGAGTCCCTTTCCTTCGGGAATATGGAAAAATGTGGATGAACGCCGGACGAATCCTGTCTTTAAGGAAGTCATAAGTCTGGCGGAAAAGTTCCTCGCTTTCTCCGGGGAATCCAACGATGACATCAATCCCAAGGAACACCTTTGGGGAGCCTGGCCTTTCCATTTTCTGCCTGACATAGTCGATTTTTCTTGCAAAAGTCTCTGTGTCATAGCGTCTTCCCATCTCCTTGAGAATGGTATCGGAGCCACTCTGAAGGGGTATGTGGAAGTGAGGCAGAAACTTTGTCCCGGAGGCTATCCAGTCAATGATTTCTTCCGTGAGAAGATTAGGCTCTATGGATGAAATCCTGTATCTTTCAATCCCTTCCACCTGATTCAACTGTTTGAGCAGGTCGAAGAAACTTTCTCCGGTACTTTTGCCGAAATCGCCTGTGTTTACGCCAGTTATGACAATTTCCTTGATACCCTTGGAAGCAATTTCCCTCGCCTGAGCCACAACTTGTGAAATGGGAATATTCCTGCTCTCTCCTCTTGCATAAGGCACTGTGCAGTAGGCGCATTTGTAGTCACAGCCGTCCTGAACCTTCAGAAACGAACGCGTCCTTTCACCGCTCGAATAAGCGGGGAAGAAGTTGGCGTGTCCGCAATCTGCATCTTCGGATATCGTACCGTTGAAGCCATCGAGCACCTGTCTTACCAAAAATGCCTTCTCATTCGCGCCAAAAACCTTTGTAACCCCCTCAATTCCCTCAATTTCCTCTCTCTTGAGCTGGGCATAGCATCCTGTCACGATAATCTGAGCCATAGGGTTCTGACGATGCAGTTTCCTTATTATGTTCCTGCTTTTCTTGTCGGAATGCTCTGTGACCGAACAGGTGTTTACCACGAAGATATCCGCCCCTGCCGTCCAGGGAACGACCTCCGCTCCGGCATTGACAAAAGCTCTTTCATACGAAGATGTCTCGGCGTAATTCAGTTTGCAGCCGAGGGTGACGAATGCTATTCTCATCTTTCCACGGTGATTCTTGACCATTGCACTTTCCCACCCACAGGCGGGTTTTTCTTGGACACCCTGACCTTGAATTCTGCAAATTCAGGAAAGTCGCGCCGTATCCTGTCAGCAATTCTGGCTGCGACAGTTTCAAGCAACTTGGAAGGAATTGCCATTTCCTCTGCGATTACATCATATAGTTTCCCATAATCGACGGTTTGTTCAAGGTCATCGCTCGCGGAAGCCTTGTTGATGTCAAGGTCTCCCCTGAAATCCACCACGAACAGGTTGCCGTCGGTACGCTCGCTTTCCAGACAGCCGTGGAAGGCGTGGAACTCCATACCCTCAAGTTCCATCGTAGCAAAATCAATCCCGGCAAAATCTGAGAATTTTTCTTTCAATCTATTGTAAAATTCGCTCATATTCTTTGTCTTATTTTGTCTATTTTGGTCTTATTTAGCCCTGCAAGGGCTGGAACATCAGTATATTACATCAGTAACAGGAATACACAAGGTCTTTTCCCGATTGTCGGCACGTTTTTCTTCCAGTCGCCGATGCTGGCTGTACGGATGTATGCGGTCGGAAGGGTTATATCAGCTGCAATGCAAAGCCTTGTGGAAGGATTGCATACGGAGAGGATATCCGCCAGAAGAGAATCGTTGCGGTAAGGTGTTTCTATTATTATCTGTGTCTGATTCAACTGAGATGATACTTTCTCAAGCACTTTCAGACGGCTTTTTCTCTCGTCACTCTTTGCCGGAATATAACCGCAGAATGCGAAGGACTGGCCGTTGAGACCGGATGCCATCAAGGCCAGCATCAAAGACGAAGGACCTACAAGAGGAACCACTTCGATGCCTCTTTTGTGACACAGAGCCACCAGCTGCGCCCCCGGGTCCGCCACAGCTGGGAGTCCGGCTTCCGAAATCAGCCCGATGTCCTCACCTCGTTCGAAGAGCCCGAGATAACCCTCGATTTGCTCCGACGATGTGTGCTCATTCAATTCATGGAACTCCAGTGTGTCTATCTTCCCCTTGAGACCTGCCCTGGAAAGGAATCTTCTCGCCGTGCGGACTTCCTCCACGACATAGGTGCGAATCCTGCCTATGGTCTCAAAAACCATCTCCGGTAGAACCTCCGATGGCTGGTTGTCTCCAAGAGGAGAGGGGATAAGATAAAGTTTTCCTTTGTTTGTCATCATTCTATCCTTATTTCTTTTCGGTCACTCTCCAGAATCTCCTGTTCCTGGAGTATCTTTGCCTGCCGCCTCTTGTCCTTCTTTGAGAACATATTCCTGAAGAATTGTCCAAAGGTATGGAACTCAGTCTGATAGGTCACACCTACGCCGTTTCTCTGGGAATTGTCCAGATAGTTGGTGTACTGGTCGGCTGAGTGGGAAAACAGATTCAGACGGAAGGCTCCCTGGCGATCTAGTTTGATTTCTATCTCTATGTCACCGGCAACGTTGGAGCCGCTGCTGGTGGAATATTGCCTGTTGCCGATGTTGCCGTTGAGGATTACCCTGTTGTTGAACAACTGGGTGGACACAGCCACGTCGAAAATATCGTTGCCTTTCTCGTTAGGTTGATAGTTCAGTCCAAGGTCGAGAGGGATGTTGAGCTTTTGGAGTATGTTGTTGACCTGGTTGAGCATCAATTCTGAGACATTCGAGTACAGTACGGATGTGTTGTTGACGATGCCCGACTGCTCGTCCGGAAGGAAGTTGTTGGAAATCAACAGGGAAAGGAACTGCTTCTGAATCTTGTCATCTGTGCTGAGCGCGCTTTCCACCCTTGATTTGTACATAGGGTCCAGGTCCGGAATGTTGATGGAGAAGGCGAGCCGCGGGTTGGTCAACTTGTCAGTAATGCTGATTCCACAGTCCACCGTCCTTCGATTGGCAACAGAGGACGTGTCCGCAATGAGAGTGGACAGGGATGCCTTAGTCCTGTAAATCGCATCAATGGACAGATTACTGTCCATAAGGTCTCCATTGAAATTCACCGTACTGCCGTTCTGAATCTGGAAGTCCCTGCTTACCAGGCCCATAGCCACGAATTTGTATTTCCCGGAAGTGATGGTATAATCGCCCTTGATGTTGAACAGGTCTGCCCCTACGTCCAGGTCGATGGTACCGTTGCCCCGCCCTGAAAGTACGTTGCCGCTGGCCTTGTCGATTTCCACGAAGGCTTCCACATTCGGGGTAGCCGTGACGTGGAGACTTACGTCAAAGTTGCTTTGGGATTTTTGTTTGTCCGTAAGTTTGGCCATCATCTGTTCATACGGATCTATGACTATTTCCGGTTTCAGTTCTTTGAATTTCAGCAGGTCCGTTGTTCCCGTAGAGGTAGCCGTGTTGCTTATCGGAATGTGTAGCTCTCCTGTCCGTGCCGTGGCTGCATCTGCGGTGAGTTTGATGGAGTTGACAGGGCCAGTAATGGATACCCGTCCTGTAGCCGAGAGATTTCCGTAGAATACGTCTGACTGACTCTCGTTCAGGTCAATGCACTGCATCTGGTCCGCGCTTATGTGTGTGTCGAAACGGATATCCTTGAAATGATTCCAAAGAATGCTGCCTTCAACCTTACCGGTTCCGATATATGAGTCCTTGACTGAAACATCATCAAAATGAACTCCTGTATCGTCGATGCTGACAGCTCCGTTTGCAAAATATGGAACATTGGTATATGCAATCCTAAGCATCGTATTGTCAAGGAAAACATCCTCACTTCTGATGGAAAGGTCGTTGTACGGTCCCTCCAGGAATACTTTTCCGCTGACTGCCCCGTCCATTTCACTGAAAATCTCCTCTATCAAAGGCTTGACGCACCCGACTCTGAATCCGTTGAGGTCGGCAGAGGCTTCTATCCTGCTTATTTTCGGATATAGCCTTCCATCCAAACTTATATTCCTTTCCCCTTTGTGTTCATTGCTGATGCTTATGTCGAATCGGTTGAATTCGTCATTCCACCTGCTGTATGCCGTAAGTTCTCCTAGAGGGATATCTGAAACATAGGTCGAATCACAGATCAGATCCACCAGCAATCCCTTGTCTTCAAGAGGGGAGGTCAGCTGTACGAAACCGGTAGCGGAGCCCCTTACTCCGAGGTCCTGTCCGAGCAGAGGATTGATAATCGAAATGTCAAATCTGTCAAGGTCGAGTGAAAGAGTGTCCCGCTGTGAAACGGATGTTCTTCCATATGCCCGAATATGCTGCTCCCCGCTTTCCATTTCCAGTTTTTTGACATCGATTTCCTTGCCGAGAATGGAAATTTCGGATGGAAGTATGTTCCACTCCCTCGAATTGAGGTTGAGGGTGGACGGTAGCAGGTTGACATCCATTTTGACTCCTTTGTCGCTCCTCTGGAGGTCTCCGTGGACAATAAGTTCACCGCTTCCTAGAATCTCACTTTCGTTGTCATAAGTGAGTCCTGTTCCAATATGATTGTCATCCGCAAATATCTGAAGCCTGTTTTCAATCAGTTTCAAAGTGGAAATCTTGATTTCTTCGCAGTTCACTTCTCCTGAAAGATGACTCTCCTGATTGTCCATCTTGGCTTCCAAGGTCTTGAAATACTGCTCTTTATAGGCGACTCTAGGGGATTTGAAGCCTAGGCTGAAGCCTCCCTTGTTGTCTATTTTGGCGGAAAGGGAAGTGTTGTCTGAAATATAGACTCCCGGACAGACGAACGAAAGCAGGTCCATCGTGTTGTGCAGTTTCAGACTGAGGCTGTAGTTGTTTCCTTTCCAGGAAAATTCCGGTTCAGCAAACAGGGCCGGAAGTTCCCTCTTGAGGGTTATGTTCTTCAGGTCGGTGATGAAGTCGGTGACAGGGGCAGAGCCTGAGAAACTGCCGTCCGCAAACCTGGAGCTGAGTTTCATCCTATACACGTCATCGGCGCTGAGAGAGGTGAGGCTGATATTTCCAATGTTGTGTTTGCCGGCTGTGTTTTCCAGAATCAGGTTCTTTGCCTCAATCTTTCCGAAGATGTTTCCTTCTGACGTCCTGGTGAAATTGACACTGGTCTGTACCTGTACTTCCGACTTGCCTCTCTTGTCAATGTTCATTGCGTTCAGGTCTGCGTGGCCTATGTTCGCATAGAACTTATAGAGGGAGTTGTTGGTCTTGGATGACAGGGCGAAAGTACCTTGGAACAGAAAATTCAGCGCAGGGTCGTTGCAAATGATTTTGCCGTTAAATGCTGATTCGCTCAGTTCTCCGGCTCCTGCAATTCCGTGATAATCATATCCATTCAGATGTAGCCTGTCCACAATCATGGAATCAATCTGGATGGCGGCTTCATTTTGGCCCCGGTTGCCCAGATTGGCTTTGAGGCCCGCCTCCAAAGTGACGGGACCAACGATTTCCTTGCCTATAATCCTTCCTGCATCCAGGTCTTTTGTGCGGATGTTTCCGGAAATTTTTATCGACTTGTCTTTTTGGAGCAGGTTTTCCAGAAGTACGTCACATTTTGCATTGCCGGCCATAGACCTCGCATCTGCTTTCACCTGTAGGGCATCGAGGGTTCCTTTACCATTGGCTACAATGTTGAAAATCAAACCTTTGCCGAATTTGCCCAACTCTGTGCTCTGACCGGATGGAGTCCAGTGGGACAGGAACTTTTCCAATCCGTACGAGGTAATGTTGGCATTCCGGAGCCTGATGTCAAAGACGGTTGAATATATGTCAGGGAGTCCTGTCATTGAACCGTTTGCAAGGATTGAAAATCCTCCGTCCCGGGAACTGGCGCTGATGTTCTCAAACTTCATCGCTTCCACAGGTCCCGACACCTTCCCGGAGAGCGACAGTTTCAGATTGTTCCCGTAAAGTTCCGGAGCAAATGGCCACAAAGTCCTGAAATCCAATGTACTAGGCCGGATGTCTCCATATAGGCTTACCTTCTGGATAAAGTCTGAAAAGTCTTCGGGACAGGTATATTCCATCATAAACAACGGAATCCTGATTTCAGACATCCCATCGTCCATAAACAGGTCGTTAACAATGGTGCGGCCCCCTCCTACTTTCACGCTGCTGCCACTTATATGCCTTGCGGTGAATCCCGTACTTTCCCGGAATGAAATGTCATCGGCCTGCCCGTACATAATCCCGCCTTCAAATCGTAGCTGTCTGGCCTTGATGTTGATTTGATCAATATGCAAGTCATCCCAATTTATTCCTCCCCTGTATTCCAGCTTTCTTGCGCTCCGGTTCAGAAGGGAGAATGAAAACTCCTGTATCTCAACCTTTTTTATGTGGAATAATTCTTTAGGGTTGACTGTCCGCTCCGTAGGTTTTTTGATATGGAATATTCTTGTTAGGTTGACTGTTGTGGTGTCTCCATCTTCTTCAATCGGGCAACTTTCCGTAACCAGATTCATCTTGCCCCCTTTTATGGTCACCTTGTCAATGTGGATGGCTTTGTCTTTGGAAATTAGAGTCCTGGGATTGAATCTCGCGAGTATGTAGTCTGCCATGAAGAAGGTGTCAACTTGTGTTGCAAGAGAGTCAACCGGATCGATTGCCGGTGCCCGGTCAATGATTTCTATATTCTTGAGTATCAGGGTGGTGAAGGGCTTCAGGTGGACTTTCTCAAAACGGATGTCGGCATCGAATCTGCCTGTAATCTTCTTGATGGCAATGGCAGTCAGACCGGTCTGTACCTGAGGCACTTGCAGCAGAAGAGCCATCGCAATGACTATTGCGATTACACTGACCACCGTCAGCCATAATATTTTAAGAATTCTTTTAATAAGCTATACGGTTATATTGCGGCTTGTGCAAATTCAAGTCCAATCTGCAAAAGTAACAAAAAATGCTTATTTTTGCAGGCTTAAATTCATAGAATATGGCGGATATCATACTTGGAATAGAATCATCGTGTGACGACACCTCTGCAGCCATCATTAGAGACGGGGTGTTGCTGTCAAATGTCCTCGCATCTCAGGATGTGCACAAGGCATATGGCGGAGTGATACCGGAACTTGCATCAAGGGCGCATCAGCTGAACATAGTCCCTGTAGTGAGCGAGGCCATCGTCCGTTCCGGTGTCAGGGCAGAAGATATCACTGCCATTGCCTTTACCCGTGGACCGGGCTTGCTCGGCTCGCTTCTGGTCGGTACTTCCTTCGCCAAGGGTCTGGCCTTGGCCTTGGGCAAACCTCTTGTGGAAGTCAATCATCTTCAGGGACATATACTTGCCAACTTTATCAAGCAGCCTGACAAGGAGCACCGTGCTCCGGAGTTTCCGTACCTTTGTCTGCTGGTTTCCGGCGGCAATAGCCAGATTGTGAAAGTAAACAGCCCGCTGGAATATGAAATCCTGGGTCAGACAATAGATGACGCCGTCGGGGAAGCCTTTGACAAGTGCTCGAAAATGATGGGCTTGGGTTATCCGGGAGGTCCTGTTGTGGACTCTCTTGCAAAACAGGGTGATCCGCTCCGTTTCAAGTTTGCCAAACCACATGTTCCCGGACTGGATTATAGTTTCAGCGGCATCAAGACCTCCCTCCTTTATTTTGTCAGGGACCAGATGGCCCTTGATCCGGACTTTATGGAGAAAAACAAGGCCGATATTTGTGCAAGTTTCCAGAAAGCATTGATAGACATACTGATGGATAAACTTATCAAGGCTGCAAAGCAGACAGGAATACGACAGATTACCATCGGTGGAGGCGTATCTGCCAACAGCGGCCTCCGTTCCAGAATCCAGGAAGAGGGTCTCAGGCGTGGCTGGACGACCTTCCTCCCGGAATTCAAATTCACTACGGACAATGCCGCTATGATTGCAATCGCGGGATGGTTCCATTATCTCAACGGCGAAAGGACACCTTTGTCGGTGGCTCCGGTAAGCCGTCTGGCAGAATTGTAAGATGAAAGAAATAGAAATTACCTCTCCACTCGGACTTCCTTTGTCAGAGGATGTCATACAGGCCGCTGCGGTCAAGGCTTTGGGAATATCTCCCAAGCAGAAGGCGAAATACAGGATAGTGCGTCGATCCATTGATGCGCGCAAGGATGTCCTTTATCGTTACAAATTGGAGGTTTATCGTCCCGATGAGCCTCTATCTTCGTATGAATTGCCTGATTATAAGGATGTTTCATCGTCTGAACCGGTGATTGTCGTAGGTGCCGGTCCTGCTGGAATGTTTGCCTCTCTGCGTCTTTTGATGGAAGGGCGCAAACCTATAGTGCTTGAAAGGGGAAAGGATGTCCACGCAAGGAAATTCGATATGGCAATCTTGTCGAAAGAGGGCCGTGTCAATGAAGATTCCAACTATTGTTTCGGTGAGGGTGGAGCCGGAGCCTTTTCTGACGGCAAACTTTTTACGAGGTCTTCCAAAAGAGGGGATATCAGGGAAGTTCTTCACCAACTGGTACGCTTCGGAGCAGACGCTTCCATCTTAGTGGATGCGCATCCGCATATCGGAAGCGACAAATTGCCTCTGATTGTGGAGAATATTCGAAAATGTATTGTGGAACACGGGGGAGAGTATCATTTTTCGTCGAGGGTAACAGATATCGAACGTCGCTCTGACGGCAATATTGCTGCAACTGTATCTCATCCCGATGGTACTTTTGAGGTCTTTGCCGCCTCCAGCCTCATTCTTGCGTGTGGCCATTCTGCTCGTGACATTTATGAACTATTCCACAGGAAGGGCTGGGAAATTCAGGCGAAGGGTTTTGCCCTTGGTGTGAGGGTGGAGCATCCGCAATCTCTTATCAACAAGGCTCGCTATCACGGTAAGTATCAGCCATATATGCCTGCTGCTGAATATTCTTTCGTTACACAGATAGAAGGCAGGGGAGTCTTCTCGTTTTGTATGTGTCCGGGCGGAATCCTTGTTCCTTCCGCGACGGCTCCGATGGAAACAGTATTGAACGGAATGTCCAATTCTGCCCGTAATTCGCGTTGGGCAAATGCCGGTGTCGTTGTGTCGGTGGAGCCGGAGGATTTTCCGGAATATTCAAAATTCGGCCCGCTGGCACTGCTGCGCTTTCAGCAGGATGTCGAAAGGAGGATGTATGATTATTCAGGTTCCATCAAGGCTCCTGCCCAGCGAATGATGGATTTCTGCCGTAGGGTGCCTTCAACCGGTCTGCCTGCGACATCCTATCATCCGGGTGCCGTGAATGCTCCGCTCTATGAACTGCTTCCGGAATCTGTCTCCCTGCGTCTGAAATATGCCTTCCCTCAGGTTGGTAACAATATGATTAAAGGATATTATACCAACGAAGCCTTGCTTCTAGGTGTTGAATCCAGAACGTCCTCTCCTGTAAGGATACCTCGTGACGTGGACACTCTTGAGCACGTTCAGGTCAGTGGGCTTTATCCTTGTGGAGAAGGGGCTGGATATGCCGGTGGAATCGTATCATCTGCTCTCGACGGCATCAACTGCGCCATCCGGGCCAGCCACCGTTCCCGATAGAGGCCAGTCACCATTCCCGATAGAGGCTAGTCGCCGTTCCCGACAGAGGCCAATGCTTCCTTTATGGCAAGTTATTGATAGTCTGTGATTTGATAGCAAAATAATTATTGCTCGAACCGGTAACACTGAACTGGAAATTGCCCCACCCGGCGCATCTGTCTTCAATGCTCATATCTTCTCCCGTGTCATTGGCGACATATCCCCGGATCTTGTCCTGCCACTGCCTTATCCTTTCCGATGCGGAAGACTGGTCCATCAGAGCGTTGCTTGGGTTTACCAGCCGTTTGAGTTCATCCACATAGATTTGCTTGAACTCGTCGAACTTCATCATCCTTTCCATAAGAATGCCTTTATCTCCCCAATGGAGCGGATTCTTTGTAGCAGGGTTGCCGAAGTCATTGAGTCCGGTGCCTAGGGTATTGTCGTAGTCATATGGGAGCAGGAAAACCTTGTAGTTGAATCTGTCGGTACTGTTGAAATAGAGGTAGTAGTTGTTGCCATTGCACCACATATCGTCCCACATTCCTACGGCGACATTTATTGCATATGTCTTCATCAGCAGTTCCACGTCGCACACCTCCTGAATCCATTTCTTGAAACTATCGTCGGATTTGCCGTTGAGCTTGAGAATGAAGTCCTTCAGCTGGTCTTCGGCTTCTGCGAATGTTGTCGTGGTCTCCTTCAGTTCATAGGTATATTCATTGACATTGTTATCCTCTCCAAAGCTTGCCGATGTGCTCCTCAGGTCAGCAGGCTGATTGACATATGTGCATTTCCACAAATTGCCCGTAGCGCTGCCAAACAGGCCTTCTCTTCTTTCAATGAATTTGTTGTCATACGGTTCGATAAGTCCATATACCCCATAATATGCAGGTTTCGGATCTCCCTTTACGTGAATCCAAAGCCTGCAGTAAATTTCATTTGCCGCTGTCCATATTCCTTCTCTTTTGAAGAGGTCGAGGCAGAATACCTCTCTTGCATATACCGGGTCGTCCTTGAACCACTTAAGATTCATCTTCCTTATGCCGTGAATCTCGTGGTCAGCGTCCTTCTGGTACTTCCTGAGATTGAGCCCTATGTGGAAATGAGACCAGTCGGTGTTTCCAGCCACGTGAGTGGAACCTCCATTTTCCGGCCTCCTCCTGGATGTGTTGCCTCTCATCCTCATCGCTGCATCGTTAATCTTGAAAACATCGTTTCCTTTTTTATATGTAACGTTGCAGTGTACATATTCCTTTGTGCGGTTATTGGAATCATAGTTCGCAAGAAACTGATTCCACTGGTCCAGAGGCACTTCTATCGTTATTTCCGGGATGACGCTCCAATCCCAGACATATTCCACACCGGCAAGGTCAATTGTCCCACCATTCTCGTCCCCTCCCTGGTTTTCGTTTCCTCCTTGGTTTTCGTTTCCACCCTGGTTTTCATCACCTTCGTTCTCATTGCCTTCATTATTTTCTTGCGGAGGCTTTTCTGTTACAATTTCCTGCTCACAAGAAGCAAATCCAAGCGAGAGGATTGTCAACAATATAAAAAGAAGTATCGTTCTGTTTGAAAAATTCATATCTAAACCTTTATTCGGTGCGTGAATACTACATAAAAAAAGGGTAAGCTTGATACATCGCACCGCTACGACCTCCTACCCTTGCTGCGGTCAAGCCCTGGGGGAATTCGGAGGGAGCTGGTCGTGTATGACTTACCCAACTGCAAAGGTAGAAAAATAAATTGAATTACAAAAACAATAAAAGACAATATTAAATATTATCAAAAAATATGTTTTATTTATCATAATACTTATTATATTTGCGGTTTGTAATGTGTGTGGCACCATAAGGTGTTGATGTGAAATCCAAAGAAATAGAAAACTTTAAATTATATAGATAGGTATGAAACTCAAAACAATTGCAATTGCTGCTTTTGCATTTGTCGCTATGGCAGCTATGAACGGAACTTCTGCTTTCGCACAGGAAAATGGAAACCGAGATGAAAACGGTAAGGTGGTTCGTGGACCTTATCTTACCAATAAGTTTGGAGACAATTGGTTTATCGGTGTCGCCGGCGGTATCAATCTTTTCGGTGATGGTGGATATACTCCAGCCGTAACTCCTGCTTTGGATATTGATTTCGGTAAGTGGTTTACTCCTGCAGTCGGTGTAAGAGTCGGTTATCAGGGTCTTACTGGAGCAGAGTGGTCTAAGACTTCGTCTGTTCTCGGTGCTCATCCTGATTTCGAATCTGGCAAGTACAAACAGAGATTCGGTTTTGCATATGTTCACGCTGATGCTCTTTGGAATGTTTCTCACGCTTGGGGAGGCTACAAAGAGACCAGATTCTGGAATTTTGTTCCTTATGCACACGCAGGTTTCTTGAGAACTTATCAGCGTGAAGGCGAAGAGAAATATGGTGACAGCGAGTTCGCAGCAGGTGTCGGTTTGCTCAATGTAATGCGTCTTTGCAAAAGACTCGACCTCACTCTCGATGTCAGAGGCCTTCTTATGAATGGACGTCATCACGAAGGACAGGGCGGAGTTTCCGGCGCTATTTCTGCTACTGTAGGACTTTCAGTGAATATTGGCAAGACCAACTGGACTCGTGCCAGCTCTGTAAAGAACGCATCTGCCAATGTTGATGCTTCCAAAGAGGCTGCAGCAGCAATTGAGGCTGCAAACAAGGCTCTTGAAGAGGCTCAGAAAGCTCTCGCAGCCAAGAAAGAACAGCTTGCAAAGGCTAATGAGGCTAACAAGGCTCTCCAGGCTGAAAATGATGCTCTTAAGAATAGGGCTGCAGATGTTAAGGAAGTTGTCAAGTATGTTGAAGGACTTGCTGGTGATGCATTCTATTTCGATATCGCCAAGACTACTTTATCCGACAGTGAGCTTGCACGTCTTAATGAGTATGTAAAGAACAATGAGGCTGAACTCAAGAAGGTTGAGAAGATTTCCATCACTGGTTCTGCTGATACCAAGACTGGTTCTATCGAATTCAACAAGAAGATTGCTGCCAACCGTGTTGAGTATGTTAAGAATCTGCTTGTTAAAAAATATGGCTTCTCAGCAGACAAGATCGCTGTTCGTTCAAGCCTTGTTGATAGTACAAATCCTGCTCTCGACCGTGCAGTTGTGATTTCTTTCTAATCTGATATCACTGCGGAATCTAAAGTTTCCGCGCAGTATAGAGAGGGTGACTGAAAATTCGTTTTTTAGTCACCCTCTCTGTATGTTGGCGTATGTCACGATTTTTGCAGTGACGTAAAGGAGTTGTGTCACTTTAAACTTTGTGATTATGAAACGTTTATCTATGTTTTCTTGTATCCTTCTGGCATTGATTGCCAGCGGTGGTGGCTTGGAATCTCATGCCTGTACGGGTATTGCTCTGAAGGCTGAAGATGGAAGCCGGATTGTAGCGCGAACTGTAGAATGGGCGAATGAGCCTATGAATTGCGGCTATGCAATTGTGCCGAGAGGACATATGCAGCAGTCGTTTACTCCTGAAGGCGTAACCGGCCTTGAATTCCAGGCTAAGTATGGTTATGTTGGAATTTATACTGATTATGAACAGTTTGTCGTTGAAGGTGTCAATGAGGCCGGGTTGTCTGCCGGCCTGTTCTTTTTCCCGGGGTTCGGTGAATATCCTCAATTTGAAAAGAATTCCAGGAAGCGAAGCATATGCGATTTGCAGTTTGTAAGCTGGGTGTTGTCCCAATTCAGCAGCATAGAGCAACTCAAGGAAGGAATCGGCAATGTGAGAGTGATTTCCATTGACTCGCGCATAGGTACGGTTCACTGGAGGTTCAGCGAACCGGGAGGACGGATAGTTGTTCTTGAGTTCAAGCAGGGAGAACCAGTGTTTTATGAGAATCCTGTCGGCACCTTTACCAATGCCCCAGGTTTTGAATTTCATATGACCAATCTTCGCAACTATGTGAATCTTCATTCCGGGGCAGCCGGCAATCAGGCTCTTGGGCAGGGCGTCAATCCTGATGTTGCAGTAGGGCTTGCTCCTCTGGGTGGTGGCAGTGGATTTCTTGGGCTTCCTGGAGACTTCACTCCTCCTTCCCGATTTGTCAGGGCTGCTTTTTTCAGTACCAGTGCACCTGTCTTGGCAACATCTTTCGAGATGGTTATCCAGGCCTTTCATATCCTGAATAATTTTGACATTCCTGTTGGCGCTCAGCATAAGGCAGACAATATCCCTAGCGGCCTTCCGAGTGCAACCCAGTTTACTGCAGCGACGGATCTCTCCACGCTTCGGCTCTACTATCGCACTGCCTGGAACCAGAATATCCGTTGCATCGATCTGAAAAGGATAGATTTTGGAAAGACTCAATATAAGACGGCTCCTTTGGACGAAAGCAAGGTTCAGCCTGTTGAAATGCTCATCTAGTAAATTGTACGGGAAAACTTGCGGAATGAAAATATTTTCGTACCTTTGTTTTCCCTTTCAAAGGAAAGATGCTCGAGTGGTTGAAGAGGCACGCCTGGAAAGCGTGTAGTCGCCTAAAGCGGCTCACGGGTTCGAATCCCGTTCTTTCCGCACCAACGATACATCCCCGCCCAAGCTTGCTTGAAGGCGGGGATGTATCGTTGGTGCAAGGGCCCTGCGGCGAGCAGGGCCGGGATGTGTGCCCCCGGCACAAATCCCGAAAGAACGGGTGATGGTCAAGCTTGCTTGAAGGTGGGGATGGAGGAAAATGTACCTTTTTTAAAATAATTTTATAACTTTGCTACTTTGGTGCTTGCTGAAAAGCACTGTTAGAATAAGAAAAATCATTGTAAATCAGTAACTTATAATGGAAAAGGTTATATTGACAGGGGACAGACCGACCGGAAAACTCCATCTTGGACATTTTGTCGGCTCCCTAAAGAGAAGAGTCGATTTGCAAAATAGCGGCGAATTTGACCGTATATTTATAATGATAGCAGATGCGCAGGCGCTGACAGATAACGCAGACAACCCCGAAAAAATTCGCCAGAACATCATAGAGGTTGCATTGGATTACCTTTCAGTGGGGTTGGACCCGGAAAAATCCACCATTTTCATCCAGTCACAGGTTCCCCAGCTTTGCGAACTTGCATTCTATTATATGAATCTGGTGACAGTCCAGAGACTTCAGCGCAATCCTACCGTCAAATCTGAAATCCAGATGAGAGGCTTCAGCGACAGCGAAGATGATGAAACTCAGAACAAAAAGGGAATACCAGTAGGCTTTTTCACCTACCCGATAAGTCAGGCTTCCGACATCACTGCTTTTAAGGCGACTGTAGTTCCGGTCGGGATAGACCAGGCTCCGATGATTGAGCAAACCCGAGAAATTGTACATAAATTCAATGCAGTCTATGGCGACACCCTTGTGATGCCAACGATGCAACTCCCTGAAAACTCTGTATGCTGCCGCCTTCCCGGAACAGATGGAAAAGCCAAGATGAGCAAGTCGCTTGGCAACTGCATATATCTGTCGGACACCACCAAAGAGATAAAGAAAAAGGTAAACAGTATGTTCACCGATCCGGGACATTTACAGATTGACGATCCTGGAAAGGTAGAAGGTAACGTAGTATTTACCTATCTCGATGCCTTCTGCACAGATGAGCACTTTGCAAAATACCTTCCGGAATATCCGAACCTGGATGCAATGAAAGAGCATTACCGCCGTGGCGGTTTGGGAGACGGAACTTGCAAGAAATTTCTGTTCAACATTTTGGAGGATATACTCCAGCCAATCCGCGAGAGAAGGGCCTACTATGAGCAGAATATCCCGCTCGTGTATGAGATCCTTGAAAAAGGTAGCGAAAAAGCACGTGAAGTTGCCGCCTCTACCCTTGACGATGTGAGGAAGGCAATGAAAATCAATTATTTCGACGATAAGGCCCTCATCGAAGAACATACAAGGAAATTCAAAAAATAGAAATCGACGTACTAAATCTAAATCGTATATTATGGATAATCAAAGAAAAGCATCCAATCTCATTCATACAGAAGATTGGCTTTCCGTCTGGATCGGTGTGATCATCATAGCCATCGGTTCCGTTGCTGTATTGACGGGCTGGTTTGATTTCTCCGCTCTAAGTTTCAAGACCTGGACAGTCGGAGAAGTCCTTTCAGATAAAGATGCATCTAAAGTGGTGCCTTTGCTTCAGCAGATTTCATCCTGGGCTTTCTGGAGGAAAACACTTGTAACCATTCTGGTACTGGGTACACTTTTCGGAGCAGGGGTGAAACTCCAGGGAGAAAAACTCCGCAAATTCATACCAGCCTTTCTGGCACTGTTCGTGATAGCAGTTGTCGTGAGAATTGTCAGTGCGGAATTCACCTTGAAACGTTACCTTGAGTGGGCGTTCTGGGCTTTGATAATAGGCTTGCTGATTTCCAATACAGTAGGAGTACCGAAATGGTTGAAACCTGCTATCCGCACAGAGTTCTACATCAAGACCGGACTTGTGGTTTTCGGTTTTTCCGTCTTGTTCTCCAATATTGCAAAGTTCGGCCTCTATGGACTTGGAATTGCCTGGGGAGTCACTCCACTGGTGATCCTGTTTATGTGGTGGTTCGGCAATAAAGTGCTGAAAATCAATAATAAACCTCTTCTGATTACCCTGTCGGCAGCTACCTCGGTTTGCGGTACATCCGCCGCCATTGCTACTGGAGCTGCATCCGGAGCCAAGAAGGAAGACCTTTCCGTTGCAATTTCGATATCCATAATTTTCACCATTCTGATGATGATATTCGAGCCTATGGTAATTGAGTGGCTTGGCATGGGGCAGATTATGGGTGGCGCTCTTATCGGAGGAACTGTAGATTCTACCGGTGCAGTTGTTTTGGCTGGTAGCGCTCTTGGTCCTGAGGCTGAGCAGGTTGCATCCCTGGTTAAGATGATTCAGAATATTCTGATAGGTTTCATCGCTTTCTTCGTTGCCATCTATTTTGCAAGGAATGTGGACCATACCGGAAAGAGTTCAGTCGGTGCAGGAGAAATCTGGAACAGGTTCCCGAAATTCATCCTCGGATTTATGGTTGCTTCCGTGGTTGCCTCCATCATTTTCGTCCCTGCCTTCGGAGCTGAAAAAACCAATGCGGTGAACAAGGTTCTGGGAGCCTACAAGGACTGGGCGTTTGTACTTGCCTTTACTTCAATCGGTCTGGATACAAACTTCAAACAGATTGCAAAGAGTATGCAGGGCGGTAAGGTGCTATGGCTCTATATCGTCGGACAGACATTCAATATCCTGCTCACTTTCGCAGTGGTATGGCTGTTGCTTTCAGGTCATCTTTTCCCGACGCCTGACATCAAGACTTTCGATGACAAGGAAGAAAAGGTGATGGAAAAGCGCGAAATCAGGGCTGCAAAGAAGGAACTCAAGATGAAAGAGGAGGCTGAGCGTGCAGAGGTGGATTTCGTGGAGGCTGAGTCTCAGCTTGAAGGAGCCGCTGAGGAGGCGGCAGAAGGAGCCAAATAATGAAATTTGACAAGAAATTCGTAATGAAGACTGTCACTGTCATAATGGCGGTGACAGTTGTCGTTATTGCTATATATATAATGGTGAACAAGATGGGACTGATTCCGGGACTCGATTTTGGAGCAGGAGCATATTACTATGTCGATATTCCTGATTTTGAGAAGATTGTGGATCAAGGTGCCTACCAAACTGAGGTGCCTGTATGGGTTCACGTAGTCCTCTTTTTCGCCTGGGGATGGCTGATGTGGCGCCTTTGGGCCTGGATTGACAGACATTGATTTTGTGTATTGCGGATAAATCGTTATATTTGGAGCCGGTTTATTTATCACAAAGTCAACAGATTAACCGAGTTATACGATGAGGAAGAAAATCGCACCATCCGGAGTCGACCCCGAATATCTCAGAAAACAGAAGGACTCCCTCCTCCGCCGTCACCGCCAGGTGATTTATCTTAATGACCGCGAAATGGCAGCCATCAGGCAGTACTGTGACAAATTCGGTATTTCTACAAAGTCTGTCCTCTTCAGGGAGGCCACAATGGAAAAAATACTCACTGAACTTAACGACAACCACCCGACTCTTTTTTGAGCCGGGTGGACGTTTATATCTCGTGATGCTCCTGTCAGTCTCTGCGGGCTATGCCTATGTAGTAGAAGAGGGTCGCGAGTGAGCCTAAAGCGGCAATGACATATGTGTAGGCCGCCCATTTCAGGGCATCCTTGGCCATAGGCTCGGTTTCATAGTTGGTGATTCCCGCATTGGAAAGCCACGCTATGGCTCTTTGACTGGCGTTGATTTCCACAGGCAGGGTTACAATGCTGAAGAGGGTGGTCATAGCAAAAAGTGCGATTCCAAACCAAAGGACTGCCGGGAAGGTTTGAACAAGTATTACTCCCAGAAGCAGAATCCATGTAACTATGTTTGATGCAAAACTAACCACCGGAACCAGTGCTGAACGCAATTTCAAAGGAGCATATCCTTTTGCGTGCTGGACAGCGTGACCGCATTCGTGTGCTGCTACTGCGGCAGCTGCCACGCTCCTGCTGGAATAAACAGACTCACTTAGGTTAACCGTCATTGTCTGCGGATTGAAGTGGTCCGTCAGCATTCCGTTGACAGGAATGACCTTCACATTGTATATTCCGTTGTCTCTCAGCATCTTCTCTGCCACTTCCTTTCCGGACATCCCGCTTGGGAGACCAATTTTCGAGTACTTGTTGAATCTGCTCTGCAATGTTGCCTGGATGATGTAGCTTGCTATCATCACCAGAATCATTATAATCCAAATGTTCATTTCGTCAATATTTTTATCAAATTAACAATTCCTTTATGACTGTTTTTTTAGGGCCGGGCTGAAATATACAAAAAATGTGCAGAAAAACGAAATTATTGCTAATTTTGCGGTCCTTTTATAATTTGAAACGACGATTCTCAATAAATAATACGATGGGAACCAATACCGACGATTTTTCAAGGTTGGAAATTAACCTGGAAGGATGTCTCCAAAATTACAGATATTTCAGGTCACGCCTTAAGGATAGCACCAAGATGCTGGTCCTGGTAAAGGCGAATGCCTATGGCCACGGGGCCGTGGAGTTCGCATCCATAATGGAGAAGGCAGGGGCGGATTATCTGGCTGTAGCCTATCCTGTAGAGGGTACGGAACTCAGGAAGGCAGGAATCCGTCTTCCGATTATGGTACTTACAAGCGGTACTGATTTTTTCAATGAGATTGTCGATGATGCTCTTGAACCCGGCATTCCTAACCTTTATACTCTCAAGGCACTTTGCAAGGTTTTGGCTGAAAGGGGAATCAAGGACTATCCTGTGCACATTAAGCTTGACACAGGAATGCACAGGCTGGGTTTTATGACAAGCGAACTTGGGGAGCTGTCCGAGTTCCTGTCAGACTGCCCTTTTGTCAGGGTGAAGTCGGTCTATTCTCATCTTGCTGCGGCAGAGGATCCTGAGAGCGACGATTTTTCTCTGGGGCAGATCAGGATGTTCATGCGAAATGCTGACAGCCTTTCTTCAGCCCTTGGTTATCGCCCTCTCTATCATATCCTGAATTCCGCAGGAATCGAAAGATTTCCTCAATATCAGTTCGATATGGTGCGTCTAGGTATCGGCATATATGGAGTGAGCGCGCTTGAGGGTGTATCTCTTGCCCCTGTTGCTTCATTCAAGTGTAAGATACTGCAAATCAAGCATCTTTCACCAGAGGATGGAACCATCGGCTATGGACGTCACGGCAAAATCTCTCCTTCGGGTACTACCATTGCCACCATTCCTGTAGGCTATGCTGACGGTATTGACCGCCATCTCGGATGTGGGCGCTGCTCGTTTATGCTGAACGGGAAGAGGGTCCCGACCATCGGCAACATATGTATGGATATGTGTATGTTGGACATAACCGGAGTGGAGGCCGCAGTGGGGGATACCGTCACCATCTTTGGCGAAGAGCCGACAATCGGTGAACTTGCCTCCATCCTTGGGACCATCCCTTATGAAATCCTGACTTCGGTTCCTCGCCGTATAGAACGGGTAGTCCTATAGGGAAATTGTTGGAAATTGAAAAAATATTTGTATATTTGCAGCCCATTTGCGGAATAATGTCTTGTCAAATGGGCACAATTTATTATTAAACAGTTAATTACAAATAATTACAAACAAAATGATCAAACAGTACGAAACCGTTTTCATTGCAACTCCCGTTTTGTCTGAGGCTCAGATGAAGGAAGCGGTAAAGAAGTACACAGATCTTATCGTCAGAAAGGGCGGAGAAGTCGTGTACGAAGAGGACTGGGGGCTCAAACAGCTCGCCTACCCGATCCAGAAGAAGTCCACTGGATTTTATTATCTTATTGAGTTCAAGGCTGATACACAGTTCATCGAGAGACTCGAAACTGAATATCGTCGTGACGAAAGAATCATTCGTTTCCTCACCTTCGCTATGGACAAGCACGCCATCGCATATGCTGAGAAGAAGAGGGCTAACAAACAGGAAAACAAATAAGGAGGACTGAAATTATGGCACAGAACACAGAAATCCGCTATCTCAACCCTCCTACAGTAGAGGTTAGAAAGAAAAAATACTGCCGTTTCAAAAAGGCTGGTATCAAGTATGTTGATTACAAGGACGCTGAGTTCCTCAAGAGGTTCCTTAACGAGCAGGGTAAGATTCTCCCTCGTCGTCTCACCGGAACTTCCCTCAAATTCCAGAGGAAGGTTGCCCAGGCAGTCAAGAGGGCACGTCACCTCGCTCTGCTTCCATACGTAACGGATCTTTTGAAATAAGGAGGACAGCAATATGGAGATTATTCTTAAGAAAGATGTGGCAAACCTTGGCCACGCAGACGATATCGTCAATGTAAAGACAGGATATGCTGTCAACTACCTTATCCCTCAGGGATATGCAATTATGGCAACTCCTTCTGCAAAGAAGATGCACGAGGAGACTCTCCGTCAGAGGGCTCACAAGATTGCCAAACTCGTTGCAGATGCTGAGGCTCTTGCAGCAAAACTTGCAGAGACTACCGTTAAGGTTGCAGCAAAGGTAAGCGAGACAGGCAAGATTTATGGCTCTGTAACCACTGCCCAGCTTGCTGAGGCTCTCGTTGCAGCCGGCCTTGAGGTTGACAAAAAAGACATCACAATCGCAGAACCTGCAAAGGAACTGGGAGTGTTCGAGGCAACTGTAAAGTGCTACAAGGATGTCAAAGGCACTTTCAAATATGAAGTTGTAGCTGAGTAATCAGCCAAAGACAATATGAAGGAGACTGACTGAAGGTGATTTTTAGTCAGTCTCTTTTTTATCTGATAGTAAGGATATTTATAATATTGTTGTCCTATTGATAAGCTATGGACTTCATTACCATTATAGATTACATCGGAACCTTTGCGTTCGCAATTAGCGGCATCCGTCTTGCCGCAGCCAAGAACTTCGATATCTTCGGAGCATATGTCGTTGGATTTGTAACGGCAATAGGCGGAGGAACCCTCAGGGACCTCTTCCTTGGGATGACTCCGTTCTGGATGGAGCAGCCATCTTATGTCGTCATAACTGCCGTGGCCCTTGTCTTCGTCATCGTCTTTCGCAAGCAGGTTGTGAAACTGAACAATACCTTTTTCATTTTCGATGCCATCGGAATAGGTCTGTTTACTGTAGTAGGAGTAGAACGCAGCCTTGAAGCGGGTTTCCCTATGTGGGTGAACATCATTATGGGTTCCATCACCGGAGCCGCAGGAGGAATGTTCCGTGACATTTTCATCAATGAGGTCCCGCTTATTTTCAGAAAGGATATCTATGCCGTAGCCTGTGTGCTTGGCGGTGTAACATACTATATCTGTTTGTGGCTAGGATGCAGCCACATTCTTACGCAGATTATTTCGGCAATCAGCGTGATTCTTATCCGAATCCTGTCGGTGAGATTCAGCATAAGCCTTCCTTCTCTCAAACCCATCGAAGAACACAATTAACCGAAATCAGTCTTTCCAGACTTTGAGATACTGCTGTAGAGCCCACATCTCGTCGCGATATTTGGCGGCTGCGGTGAAGTCCAGATCTGCGGCCGCTTTTTGCATATTCCTTTTGGCTGTTTCTACTGCTTTCTCCACTTGTGGCCGTGTCATTGAACGGATGACAGGGTCCTGAAGAACAGCTGCCAGGTCTGCCTGGATGTAGCCTTCTACGTATGCAGAGTTGGACTCCCGTTTTGAGTCGTGTCCAAGGCCCACGCTTATGCTGCCGCTACCGAGGTCTGTCGGATCGGGAATGTAGGTTGGGGCATCGTAGGAATTGGCTGCGCTGACCTTTCCAGTGACCGTGTTGGCAAGTCGTGGATTGCGGCTTTTGGTGACGGCCTCGCTTTCTGCAAGGATATTTTTCTTGATGCCTATCTGTGTAGGCGTGATTCCGTGCAATTTGTTGTATTCCATCTGCTTGCTTCGGCGCCTGTCGGTCTCGTATATGGTCTGCTGCATCGATTCCGTAATGGTGTCGGCATACATTATAACCAGTCCGTTGACATTTCTCGCGGCCCTTCCCGCTGTCTGAGTCAGGGCACGGCCACTCCTGAGAAAGCCCTCCTTGTCGGCGTCCAGGATGGCGACAAGTGAAACCGAAGGTATGTCGAGGCCCTCGCGAAGAAGGTTGACTCCAACGAGTGTATCGAAAAGGCCATTCTTGAAATCCTCAATTATCTCCACTCGCTCCATTGTGTCCACATCTGAGTGGATGTAGCGGCATCTGACGCCCATCTTTGTGAAATACTTCTCCAGTTCCTCGGCCATCCTCTTTGTAAGGGTGGTGACAAGTACTCTTTCATCAAGTTCCGCCCTCTTGCGGATTTCCTCCAGCAGGTCATCAACCTGGTTTTTCGTAGGTCTTACTTCAATCGGCGGATCAAGCAGTCCGGTAGGCCTTACCACCTGTTCCACCACAAGACCTTCTGACTTTTCCAATTCGTATTCCGCAGGAGTTGCGCTGACGAATACTTTCTGACCAGTAATCTGTTCGAATTCCTCGAACTTGAGAGGGCGGTTGTCCGCCGCAGCAGGCAGTCTGAAACCATAGTCCACAAGAACGGATTTTCGGGAATGGTCCCCTCCGTACATCGCTCTTATTTGTGGTAGGGTGACGTGGCTTTCGTCTATGAAGGTGATGAAGTCTTTCGGAAAATAGTCGATCAGGCAGAAAGGTCTCATTCCTTCCTTCCTTCCGTCGAAGTATCTGGAATAATTCTCGATTCCTGGGCAATATCCCATTTCCTTGATGAATTCAAGGTCATATTCCACCCTCTGTTTCAGCCTTTTGGCTTCGAGTGTCTTGCCTATGGAGTTGAAATATTCAACCTGCGCCATCATATCGTCCTGAATCTGGCTGATGGCCTTCATACTTCTTTCCTTAGTGGTGACGAAGTTGCCCGCAGGGTAGATGGAAACCTCGTCAAGGCTGTCAATGAAAGCCCCTGTGAGTGGGTCGATTATGGAAATCTGATCAACCTCATCTCCGAAGAATTCAATCCTTACGGCATTCTCCCCGTAACCTATGCAGACATCGACTGTATCTCCACGAACACGGAAGGTTCCTCTTTTGAACTCCGTTTCCGTCCTGGAATAGAGGGCATCCACCAGCTGGTACAGAAGCCGTGTCATACTCCTCTGCTCTCCTTTTTTGATTTTTACAGTCTGCGAGTGGAAGTCTTCTGGGTTGCCAATGCCGTAGAGGCAGGATACACTGGAGATTACTATTACATCTCGTCGCCCGGACAGCAGGGCCGAAGCTGCGCTAAGCCTGAGTTTCTCAATCTCATCGTTGATGCTCAAATCTTTTTCTATATAGGTATCTGTGACGGGAATATAGGCCTCAGGCTGATAGTAGTCATAGTATGAGACGAAATACTCCACGGCATTGTTCGGGAAGAAGGATTTGAACTCACCGTAGAGCTGGGCGGCAAGAGTCTTGTTGTGACTGAGAATGAGAGCCGGTCTCTGCAGCCTTTCGATGACGTTTGCCATCGTGAATGTCTTTCCGGAACCGGTCACTCCCAAAAGTGTCACGGCATCCACTCCGTCCTTGAGGGCGCTGCAGATGCCTTTGATTGCTTCCGGCTGGTCTCCGGAGGGTTTGTATTCAGATTCTATCTTGAATTTCATCGGTTACTGTACATCTTTTCGTAGTATTCGGCATATTCGCCGCTTGTGACCTGTTCCAACCATTCTTTGTTGTCCAGGTACCATCTTACTGTCTTCTCAAGTCCTTCATTGAATGATACCGCCGGTTTCCATCCCAACTCTTCCCGGAGCCTTGACGAGTCGATTGCATATCTTGCATCGTGGCCGGGGCGGTCGGTGACAAAGTGTATGAGTCCGAGGTCTTCGCCTTCTTGCCTTCCGAGGAGCCGGTCAGTGGTCTGTATCAAGGCTTTGACAAGTTCTATGTTGGTACGTTCGTTCATGCCGCCTATGTTGTAGGTCCGTCCGCTCTCGCCTTTGTGGAATACCAGGTCCATCGCTTCGACGTGATCCGCGACATAGAGCCAATCACGGATGTTTTCTCCTTTCCCGTAGACCGGAAGGGGCTTTCTTTCCACTATGTTGTTGATGAACAATGGGATAAGTTTTTCCGGGAATTGATTGGGACCGTAGTTGTTGGAGCAGTTGGTGATGACTGTAGGCATCCCGTATGTGTCGTGGAATGCCCTTACAAAGTGATCGGAAGATGCCTTGGATGCTGAATATGGCGAATGTGGGGAATACGGAGTGTCTTCCGTGAAGAGGACTTCCGGTTCTTCCGGGCTGAGGGTGCCATAGACTTCATCGGTGGAGATGTGGTAGAATTTGCAACCTGCTCCTGATTCGGAAATCCAACCCATTGGTTGCCAGTAATTTTTGGCTGCCTGAAGAAGACTCAAGGTCCCCATTATGTTGGTTCTTGCAAAGGTGAACGGATCGGCGATGGACCTGTCCACGTGGCTCTCTGCGGCAAGATGGATGATGCCGTCAATCTTCTTGTCTCTTATCAGGGTGGAAACTGCTTCGAAGTCGCAGATGTCCATCTTTACGAATTCATAATTGTCCCTGCCTTCGATGTCCTTCAGGTTGGCAAGATTGCCTGCATAGGTCAGCGCATCAAGGTTGACAATCTTGTAATGAGGGTATTTGTTGACAAAGTGGCGCACGGCATTGCTTCCTATGAAACCGGCGCCCCCTGTGATTAAAATATTTCTGCTCATATTTTCCATTCACGAATGTTGTCCATACATTTTTTCAGGGATTCTCTCCATTGCGGGATTTCTGAATCAAATGTTCTCTTGAATTTGCTCTTATCCAGAACCGAATATGCCGGTCGGGCTGCTTTTGTCGGGTATTCCTTTGTGCTGCATGGAGTTATGCTACAGGAAGCATATTCTCCAATAGCGGATATTTCTTTTGCGAAGTCGAACCAGGTGATGGCACCTTCATCGGTGAAGTGCCATATGCCGCTGTCGACGCTGGATTTGCCGCTTGAGATGATTTGAACTATGGCCTCTGCAAGGTCCCTTGCATAGGTCGGGCTTCCCCATTGGTCATTCACAACCTTGATGGCTTTGCCCTCTTTCATAAGAGACATCATCGTCTTGACGAAGTTCCTTCCGAATTCGCTATACAACCAGGCAGTCCTGAATATCAAATACTTGCATCCGCTATCACGAATGGCTTCCTCTGCCGCGAGCTTGCTTTTTCCGTAAATCCCTAGGGGTTCGGCGCAATCCTCTTCCAGCAGGGGGCGGCTGTCGTTCTTTCCGCTGAATACATAATCGGTGGATATGTGGATGAGGGTGCCTCCGACAGATGCCATTGCCTGAGCAAGGTTGGCTGGACCGTCCCTGTTGATGCGGAAACAGGTTTCTGCATCATCCTCCGCCTTCTCGACATTTGTGTAGGCTGCACAGTTGACAATGAGACCTATATTATTGTTGCGTACAAAGGACTGTACCTCTGTTCCGTTTGTGATGTCAAGCGTAAGGACGTTCTCCGCAGGTGTGATATCGGTGAATATGTAATGGTTGTTGCCGGCAGTTAGCCGTCTTATCCAGGTGCCTAGTTGTCCGAGGGCTCCTGTAACGAGTATTTTCATAACTTTTCCTCCGGATTTTCTGCCAGATAGGCAAGGTAGCGGCCATATTGATTGGACGACATAATCTTTGCCGAGCGCAGCAGGGTTTCCCTGTCTATCCAGCCGTTCCTGAATGCTATTTCTTCAAGGCACCCTACTTTCAGGCCCTGCCTTTTTTCGATGACTTCGATAAAGGTGGAAGCTTCCGAAAGCGAGTCGTGGGTACCGGTGTCGAGCCAGGCGAATCCTCGCGCAAGTGTCTGCACCTTCAACTTGCCTCTGTTGAGAAATTCCTGATTGACCGATGTGATTTCTAGTTCGCCTCTGGCAGAAGGCTTGATGGACTTGGCAATTTCAACGACTTCGTTTGGATAGAAATACAGTCCCGTGACTGCATAATTTGACTTCGGATGCTTCGGTTTCTCTTCGATGGAGATGCACCGGCCTTCTGAATCGAACTCTGCAACTCCGTATCTCTCAGGGTCGCTGACACGGTATCCGAAGACTGTCGCCATTTCATTAGCCTGCAGCGCCGCTTGTCTGAGCATTGTGGCAAATCCGCTGCCGTGAAAGATATTGTCTCCCAGAATTAGACAGACATCGTCTTTCCCTATGAATTCCTCCCCGATTATGAATGCCTGAGCCAAGCCGTCAGGAGATGGCTGCTCTGCATAGGAGAACCTGACTCCGAGTTCCTGCCCGTTAGAGAGCAGTCTTTTGAACATAGGAAGATCGGCAGGGGTTGATATGATGAGGATATCCCTGATTCCAGCTTGCATCAATGTGGAAATGGGATAATATACCATCGGTTTGTCAAAGATGGGGAGAAGTTGCTTGCTCACGCCCTTGGTGATGGGATAAAGTCTTGTCCCTGAGCCACCTGCGAGTACTATACCTTTCATAATGAATTGTTTGTTCAGTTATATGAATAGCCACGGAGCATCTTTCAGCCTCGGGTGGGAACTGTCCTTGGGGGAGAGGATGATGTCCTTTTGTGGAATCTTCCAGTCTATGCCCAGGTCTGGATCGTCCCAAGCGATGGCTCCCTCCGTTTCAGGGGCATAATAATCATCGCATTTATACTGAAAGACCGCTCTTGGACTCAAGACGGAAAACCCGTGGGCAAAGCCTTTCGGTATGAAAAGCTGCAGGTGATTCTCTGCTGTCAGTTCGATTGCAAAGTGTTTTCCGAAGGTAGGTGAATTTTTGCGTATGTCCACGGCTACATCCAACACTGCACCTTCGACAACCCTTACCAGTTTTGCCTGTGAGTGAGGGTCTTTCTGGAAATGCAGGCCACGCACAACGCCATATGTGGATGCACTTTCATTATCCTGTACGAATTGCCCGTTCCACAGGTCCCGGCTTCCGTTCACCTCGCCCATAAGTCTGGCAAAATCCCTTAGGGAAAATGATTCGAAGAAATAGCCTCTTTCATCCTTGAACAAGCGTGGTTCTACGATCATTACCCCATCTATTTCCGTTCTTATCAGTTTCATTCGGATACTCGTGTCATATTACATACAAATATGGGTATAATACACGAAAATGCCAAAAAAAGGATACCGAAATCACTCTCAGTATCCTCTATTGTTGTAGTCGGTAGGGGAATCGAACCCCTATTGCAAGATTGAGAATCTTGAGTACTAACCGTTATACGAACCGACCGTTCTGTTTTGGGATTGCAAAGGTAGATAAATTTTCCGTACTTCCAAATTTTTTTATTTATTTTTATGAGAAATCATTCTTCGAAGTTCCTCTTATTTGAGAAATACGAAGAATACGGCCAGAATAAGGCAGGCGAAGGCTGCAATGTGATTCCATTGCAGCCCTTGTCCCTTAAAGAGGAGGGTGACAATGAGGGTGAACACTGTCAGGGAGATAACTTCCTGAATAACTTTGAGTTGCATCAGGTTGAACGGACCTCCGTTATCTATGAATCCGATGCGGTTTGCCGGAACCTGGGCGCAGTATTCGAAAAATGCTATGGCCCAGGAAAACAGAATGACCAGAATAAGGGGCCAGCTTGTTGAAATCTTCATTTCCTGAAGTTTCAGGTGACCGTACCAAGCGAATGTCATAAATACATTCGATACCACCAGCAGTATAATTGTCCACAAAGCTCTCATTGAAAATGAATTTTCGGGCCGCAAAAATAGGAATTTCCTCCTGAATTGCAAAATATTATAAAAATGGTTACTTTTGCCCTTCCCGTTCGGGTCGAATAAATTTTATATAGATATGACACTGATTAAATCCATTTCAGGCATCCGCGGAACCATTGGCGGAGCACCGGGAGAAGGTCTTTCTCCAATCGATATCGTAAAATTTACATATGCATATTGTGAAAAACTCCGGGAGCGCCGTCCAAAACCGGCAGGGGAGAGATACAAGGTAGTTGTGGGAAAGGACGCAAGACTTTCCGGCGAGATGGTCGAGCAGCTCGTGTGCGGTTCTCTGATTGCCTGCGGAGTGGATGTGGTCAAGGCGGGCTTTGCATCAACACCTACTACTGAGATGGCTGTGGTTTTTGCTCAGGCCGACGGTGGAATCATCCTCACAGCTTCACATAATCCAAAACAGTGGAATGCGCTCAAACTTCTGAATGAAAAGGGTGAGTTTCTCAATGCTGAGGAAGGCGCTGCCATTTTGGAATGCGCTGAGAAAGAGGACTTTAACTTTGCAGACGTGGATTCACTCGGCGTGATTGAAGAGAGAGATTTTACGGATGAGCATCTGGATGCCGTTCTTGCACTTGACGCAGTGGATGTGGAGGCAATCAGAAATGCCCATTTCAAGGTCGCCCTGGATGCGGTTAATTCCGTGGGTGGAATCATAATGCCACGTCTTCTTGAAAGACTCGGTGTCGAGTGCGTAATGGTAAACTGCGAGCCGACAGGCCAGTTCGCCCACAATCCTGAACCGCTGCCTGCCAACCTGGTGGAGTTGTGTAATGCAGTTGTCGCCAATAAGGCTGACCTTGGAATTTCAGTGGATCCGGATGTTGACCGTCTGGCACTCATATGTGAGGATGGAAAACCTTTCGGAGAGGAATATACCCTTGTCAGTGTGGCTGATTATCTGCTTGGAAGGGCTTACAATGAGGCTCTCAATACCGGCAAATCCATTGAGGAAGTCACTGCTCCGTATAGCCTTGCAACATCTTCAAACCTCTCATCTTCAAGGGCTTTGCGTGATGTTACGGAGAAATACAGCGGAGAATATTTCGCTGCTGCCGTAGGTGAGGTCAACGTAACTACCAAGATGAAGGAATGTGGCGCTCTTATAGGAGGAGAGGGCAATGGAGGTGTAATCTATCCAGCCCTGCATTATGGCCGTGATGCAATGGTAGGCGTCGCTCTTTTCCTTACAAACCTCGCTTACAAGAAGATGAAGGTGTCGGAACTTCTTGCTACCTATCCTCGTTACGTGATTGCCAAGAATAAGATTCAGCTTTCCGACAAGGCGCTCATAGACAAGATTTTGGATGAAATCAAGAAGGTTTATGCATCTGAGGATATCAATACTGTTGACGGCGTGAAGATTTCTTTCGAGTCCCGCAAGGAATGGGTTCATCTGCGCAAGTCCAATACTGAACCGATTATCCGCATCTATGCTGAAGCCGCTGATGCACAGGCCGCTGACGCTCTTGCTCAGCAGATTATCGGCATCGCCGAAAAAATCATTGGCTAATGTTTTCGTTCAGGACTACACCGATACACGAGCAGCTTGACAAGGCCCTTCTGGAAGGGCGTGTCGGCTGCTTTTGCACGCAGAACAGCTGGAATGTTTCCAGGGGAGAATACCTTTGGGATATCTTCCGCACAAGAGGCAACCTCCATACGGTTTTTTCTCCGAGGGATACTGAACTGACCCCGTCAACCAACCATATTGAATTCACTCTGGACCAGGTGAAGGAACTCAATGCGGTGGTCGTTGAGATTCAGGATGTTGGTTCGCGGTATTTCAACTATACCAAGGATGTCTTCAAGTTGATGCAGGTTCTCAAGGAACTTAAGGATGATGCTCCATCTTTGTATGTGGTGGACCATATCAATCCTGCGGGAAGGACGGTTGAGGGTTCTATGCCATCTGCCTCTGAGGTAGAGCAATTCGTTCCGAAAATTCCTCACCGTCACGGACTTACCCTTGGCGAACTTGTCAATTTATATGCCAACGAGATAGGTGCAAAGTTTCCTATCCATGTCATTTCAGCCCTTGCAACTGATGCCAATACACAGCTGATGCCTTGGACCATTGCTCCCTGTTCAGATATTCCGGGATTGTTCACCTGCGACCTTTACAGTGGCGGCGGGCTGTGGAACAATACCAACATCACTCCGGGACTCGGAACAGCCAGACCTTACGAATACATAGGAGCTCCTTTTGTGAAAACTGCTCATACTGAGATTGTTCCTGTTGCAGAGGGCGCAATGCTCAGGCCTTGCTCCTTTACTCCGGCTTATGGCCGTTACAGCGGTCAGAGGTGTTATGGCTACCAGATAATGCTGGAACCGGGCGTGGAATATCATTCTCTTCTGCATACCCTCCAACTGTTGAGGTATTTCAAAAGCAGGTACCCTGAATTCCGTTTTGAAGACGGCTTCCAGGCCAAACTTTCCGATGATATGATGTGGAAATACATCAATGGGGCTGCCGATGCTCTTGAAACTCGTGAATATATCAAGGTAGAGGAGCAGAAATGGATTCGTAAAGCCAAGAAGTTCACCATATACGAGGACCAGCCATACCGGATCAAGTAGATAATTTGCGAAATAATTGGATATTTCAAAAATTACATCTAAATTCGCGGCTCGAAAAAATAGTTAACTAATTTTTATTGATATGAAAAAAGGATTGCATCCCGAAACCTACCGTCTTGTAGCTTTCAAGGATATGTCAAATGACCAGGTGTTCATCACCCGTTCCTGCGCCAACACCAGAGAGACCATTGAGATTGAAGGTGTTGAATACCCAGTAGTGAAACTCGAGATTTCCAACACATCTCACCCATTCTACACCGGTAAGATGAAACTCGTTGACACCGCAGGACGCGTTGACAAATTCTACCAGAGATACGCAAGCAAGAAGAAATAATTCTTCTCTACATACGGTACCCAAAAAGATGACTGCAAGGCAGTCGTCTTTTTTTTATCCCATATCGAACACGAGAGTCTCTCTGCTTCCCGGATGAATGAAGGAGATGGATTTGGCTTGAAGGTGCAGTTTTGTGACTTTCGCACAGGAAAGTGAGCATCCTCCGTAGAGGAGGTCTCCTTCTATCGGACAGCCAAGTCCGAGTGGGTGTGCGGAATGAACTCTCAGCTGGTGAGTCCTGCCGGTGAGGGGATGGAATTCAACGAGGGTGGAACCGTCCGGATATTTCTCAATCATACGGTACAGGGTGACAGTTTCCTTCCCATTTGATAAATCCACCTTCTGCCGAGGCCTTTCATCGTAATCAGGACTCAGCGGAAGCTCTATCTTGCCTTCTTGGGGGATGTCCCCGGGGCAAAGACGTGCCAGATATACCTTCTTGACTGTGCGCTTTTCAAATTGTGATTGCAGGAAGGCCTGGCTGGAGGTGTTCCTTGCAAATACCATAACCCCGCAGGTGTCCATATCAAGTCTGTGGACTGCAAGGACTTCGCCTCCAGTTTCCGCCGACAGCCATTCCTGAAGGGACACCCTGTTGTCAAGGCCCGGAACGGAAGGCATACCTGAGGGCTTCACGGCAACGATGATGTCCTTGTCATAATGCATTATGGCGGGCTTCCGGTCGCATTCGAAGGTGATGTCATCTTGAATATGAAGTCCCTTCATCATATAGCCAAGAAGCGGACCGCATTTGGAAGTGCAGGACGGATAGAAATGGCCGTGAACCCTGACCCCAGTATCAGGCGAGGTCCCATACCAGAATTCCCCCATTGCTAGCGGCTGAAGGTTGTTGCGGAATGCATATTCCAGTAGTTTCGGAGCTGCGCAGTCCCCGGTGCCTCCAGGAGGAACAAGCCCTTTTTCGGCGAATACCTCCCATATGGATGCCTCCTGCCCCAGAATATTGTGAACCCTATATTGATGGAATATCCACCTTTGCAGTTGGTCAGACATTTCCCTTCGGACGGATTTCATTCCAAGTATTTCATCGGTGATGGCTTTTGCCGCTGCCTTGATTGTGCCTATCCTTTCTTTCCAACGTTTTTTCAACCTGGCAAATTCTGCCTTCTCGTGTTGGCTTTCCCTTTCCAGAATGGCCAGTATGTCCTCCCTGTTTCCATCTCTTTCATCTATGTTCTCCCGACTGTAAGATGCTCTGATTGAATCCCGTCTGCGTCGGGCCTCGGCCATCGATGCCCTTGCGGCTGCAATTTCCTTTTCAGCCTCGGTCTCGCAGGAGGAAAGTTCGTGAAGGATGGAATCCAGCCTGGGGTCACTCTCCATCAGGCGAATCTTTTCGTTTATTGATGAAATCTCCGCCTCCAGCTTTTTAAAATGTCCATCAGGGTTTGTGAGGTCGAAAATTGGCGGTACAAACCCTTCTATCTGGCTTCTTCCGCCTACATTCCCGGAGAATCCGCACAAGTATCCGGTCTCTCCCTGATGATTCCTCACGATGAGAACCCCCAGCATCTTTCCCTGGGCAAAGTCCTTCGAAAGGATCGAGTCGGAGTCGATGGTGGAAATGACTTCCCTTGCTGCGGACAGAACGGCTTTGCAGGGAATATATCTGAACGGATTGGTAAACCCTCCGCCTGGCAGTGCATCCTCTTGAAGTGGCAGCCCATTCTTCTGGTTGGGCAGGAGATGGAAGCGCTTCCTGTTCATCTGTTGAGAATGAATTCGTCACACCATTCTCGGATACCACATTCTTCGCACTTGGGTTTGCGGGCCGTACACACATATCTGCCGTGCAGGATGAGCCAGTGGTGAGCCTTGGGGCGAAGCTGGGGAGCGAAACCTTCGGTAAGGTCTTTTTCCACAGCCTCCACCGTTGTTCCTCTTGAAAGTCCAATCCTTCTGGAAACCCTGAAAACGTGGGTGTCAACTGCAATCACTGGCTTGTTGTAAATTATTGATGCTATGACATTTGCAGTCTTACGACCTACACCTGGAAGAGTCTCCAGCTGTTCCGGTTCTTCAGGAACAACACCCCCGAAATCACTTACAAGACTCCTTGCCATCCCGATAAGATGTCTTGCCTTGTTGTTTGGGAAGGAAATGGACTTGATAAGATCATATACTTCTTCGAAGGAAGCCGCGGCCAGGGAAGCCGGGTCGGGGAACCTCCTGAAAATCTCAGGTGTGTACATATTCACCCTTCTGTCGGTGCATTGGGCCGACAATATCACTGCAATCAGAAGGTGGAAGGGCGAATCGTAGTGAAGCTCGCTCTCCGCAACAGGCATATTCTCGCTGAACCAGCGAGTCAGATTATCAAATTTACTGTTCATTTTCAAAGCAACCTTCATCCTTTTCATTGCAACCTTCATCCTTGCACTCGAAGATGCGACCAGGATATTTCTCAAAAATCTGTCTGTTGTGAGTGACCATAATCACTGCTGTGCCTTTGTCCCTGTTGATTGAAGTCAGCAGTTGCATTATTCCATCTGCTGTCTCAGCATCCAGGTTACCGGTCGGCTCATCGGCAACTATCACCTGCGGGTCATTCAGAAGGGCTCTTGCAATTGCTATTCTCTGTTGCTCTCCTCCCGAAAGCTGGTGTGGCATCTTGTGGGCCTTCAGTGTCATTCCAACGGCCTCAAGGACGGCCTGCATCCTGTCCTCCATTGCCTTTTCGTCTTTCCATCCGGTGGCCCTGAGCACGAAGGAAAGGTTTTCCTTGACCGTGCGGTCCATCAGGAGCTGGAAATCCTGGAATACAACCCCCAACTTTCTTCTAAGATACGGTATATCCTTCTCTTTCAACCCTTTGAGGGAATATCCGCATACCTCTCCCTCGCCCTTGGTCAGGGGCGTCTCAGCGATGATTGTCCTTATTATGGATGTCTTGCCGGTGCCGACTTTCCCGACGATATATACGAAGTCTCCCGGAAAAATTTCAAGCGTGACGTCATAAAGAACGACGGAATCACCTCCGGTGATGTTTGTGTGGCGGAGCGAAATGATGGCGGATTTGTCTTCCATATTCATAAAAATCAAAAAATTGATTGCATTTACTACTTGAGCAGACAAAGGTAATTGAAAAATGGTTAAATTTGTAATTTATTTTTTGATAATACAAACGTATAGATATGAGAAGATTGCTATTGAATCTGTTCCTCCTGACCCTTCTGCCGTCGGCCTTGTTCGCTGCTGTTGAAAGGGGCTCGCTCAATCTTTCGGATGCGCTCAGGATGGCAGAGAGAAATATGAATTCCCGTTCTTCCATTCTCCTGCAGGAACTCTCACTCAAGGAGAAATCCATCACTCCCCTCGAATACTCCGTTCTTATGGACGTGAAGATGAACGTTCCGAACTACGAAAGCAAGATGGAAGATTTCATCAGGAAGAATTCCCATTCCACTCTTATTCCGGTGATACTCTATTCCCACGCGATGAATCTTTTTGCCGAGGGCGATTATGCGGCCGCCGGAGATGTGCTGGATGGATTGACTCTCAAACAGATATATAAGAGTGACCAAAGCTCCTTCTTGTTCAAGAAAGCTTATTGTCTGCTGTGTCAGGACAGGATAACTGAGGCCGAGCCCCTGCTGCTGGATCTGGAAAAACGCCCGAAGTCAGACTATACGGCCCCTGCCAGGTACGCTCTCGGATATATCCGCTACCAGATGAAGGATTTCCATACGGCCCTAGGGTGGTTTGAAAAGGTTTATAGGGAAAAGCGTTTCGAGGATATCGCATCTTTCTATATGCTTGAGTGTCGTTTTATGTTGCACGACTATAAGTTTGTGACTCAGTACGGGGAGAAGATGTATGAGAAGGTGCCGAATGAAAGGAAACAGCATCTGGCAAGGCTCATCTCCGAGTCCTATCTGGTGCTTTCAGACCCGGCCAATGCCAAGAGATTCTATGAACTCAGCCTTACGGACGACACTCAGGAGCGTTCCCGCACAGACTGGTTCTACAGTGGTTCGGTCCTGTATGCCGTTCGTGATTACAGGGGGGCCATCGAGGCTTTCGAAATGATGGATATGAGAACGGATTCCCTTGGTCAGATAGCCAACTATCACCTTGGCTACAGTTACATCCAGACGAGAAACAAGGTTGCTGCCCTGAATGCATTCAGGGATGCTTCGCTGGCAAGATATGATGAGGAAATGGCAAGGGATGCATATCTGAATTATGCAAAATTGGCCTTTGACCTGAATCACGACAATTCTGTCTTCGCAGACTATCTGAAACATTATCCGGATTCAGCCCAGAGTGACAGAATCAACAGTTACATAGCTCTTGCAGCCCTGTATGACAGGGACTATGAAGCGGCAGTGGAAGCTTATGACAAGATTGATGAACTGGATGAGGATATGAAGTTCAACTATATGAAAGCCAATTATCTTCGTGCCAGTCAGCTTGTCTCTTCTGGGTCATACAGGAAGGCTGTTCCGCTATTGAAGGCGGCTTCATACTATTCAGAAAGGGGGACAAGGTTCAACCAGCTTTCCCGATACTGGCTGGCTGAATGTTACTACCGCAACGATCAGTTCCAGCAGGCGAAGGAGATATTCGTGGATCTGTTCAACACTTCCGCCCTGTATGGAATGACTGAATCCTCCCTCCTTCCTTATAATATAGCTTATTGCAACTACAAGAATGCAGAATATGAGACTGCGGTCAAGTGGTTCACCACATATCTCCAAGAGCCGACTGTCATCTTCCGAAAGGATGCTCTTCTAAGAAGGGCAGACTGTCGTTATGTGGCCAAGAAATATGAGGAGGCATTGGCCGATTATGATAAGGTGACTACGACATATTTCGACGTCAACGATATATATCCGTATTACCAGGCTGCTATGTGTCACGGACTTACGGGAGACGATGCCTCCAAGGTGCAACTCCTTTCCAATGTGCTTTCGGCCTCTGCCCAAAGTGCCTTTTATCCAGAGGCGATGTATGAACTGGGACGGACATATGAAGTGATGGAAAAGGACGAACAGGCTATGGACTGTTTCTCAAGGATTGTAACACAGGTCAGGGACAGTACCTTCATTGCCAAGGCCTATCTTGAGATGGGTTCTGTGGCGAGGAACCTGTCCCAGTACAACGAGGCTTTGTCATACTATAAGACTGTGGTTGAGAAACTTCCGCATTCCGGCAGTGCAGATGATGCGCTTCTGGCCATCGAATCCATCTACCAGACCAGGAATGAGCCGCAGGCATATCTGGACTATCTGGAAAGCATAGGGAAGGGGGCTGTCAAGACTCCGGATGAGAAGGAGAGGCTTTTCTTCAATTCGGCGGAACAGGTCTTCCTGTCGGAGAACTACACCAAGGCTCTTCAAACCCTTTTGGATTACAAAAGTCGTTATCCTCAAGGTGCAGCTGCATACAAGGCTGATTTCTACATAGCGCAGTGTTATCGCAATCTCGGCAAGGACGAGCAGGCGTGCGACTACTACAAGAAGGTCGTTGTCTCCGGTACCGGCTCTTTCGTGGAGTTGTCCACCCTGGGATTTGCACAACTTTCATACAAACTGGAGCGTTGGGACGATGCCTACGACGCCTATGCCTCTCTGTTTTCAAGTGCCAAGATTGAAAACAATCGAGCCACTGCGATTGTCGGGATGATGAGGTCTGCTTTCAAGGGACATCATTGGAACGATGCCATATCCGTTGCCGACCGTCTCCTGGGTGGACTTACCAATGAGGAGGCAATACTTCGTGAGGCCCTCTATGTAAAGGCCAAGTCCTGTCTCGCATCAAGCAGGAGGGCAGAGGCATTCAAGATTCTCGGGGAATTGTCCCAGAATATGAATGATTCTTATGGCGCTGAAGCCGCCTATCTGCTCATCCTGGATAGTTATGACAGTGGCGATTTCGATACTGTCCAGACAAAGGTGTTCGCATTCTCGGATGCTTCAAGCCCGGAAATATACTGGTTCGCAAAGAGTTTGATAGTGCTGGGCGACTCCTATGTGGAAAAAGGTGAATTGCGACAGGCGAGGGCGACCTTCGAGAGCATAAGGGATGGGTATGAATCCTCAGGTGATGGCGACGATGTTTTGGAAAATGTTAATATGAGGCTCAGGAAACTGGCCGAACTTGAATAGAATATGAGAAAATATACATTTGCAACAGTTCTTCTGGCGGCGGTAACCCTCTCTCTTTCTGCACAGAATCTGGATCCTACAGTTGAAGTGAGAAGAGCCTATGAGGGTAAGTTGACGGTTACCCATAAACCCCAGTTTGAGATGATGGTTCCTGATTCGGTCCAGCATTTCAGATTGGATTTCGACTATTCCGTTTTTGACAGCCCGTACAAGGGTTCTTACGAATTCAATCCATACAAGACAGTGATGAATCCGGTTGCGGACCTTCCTCCGCAGGGACGTTTCTATCTGCGTGTGGGTGCCGGATATCCTCTTGCTCCCGTTGGGGACTTGGTCTGGTCTCCTGCATTCAAAAAGGGAGGCTTCAGGATGGATGTTTTCGCCTCACATCGTTCATATTTCGGTTCATACCGGAAAATTGGCCTGACATCTCCTAAGTCCAGGGCCGAATCCTCTGCAACTGAGGTCCGGACTCAGGTCTTCGACAGGTTGGTGGGAAGTGACGGATCCAGATTGTCCAGAAGCGGATATGACAGCTGGACCGAGGCGGGAGTGGATGGACGATATGACTGGGAAAAGGGCTGTTACGAATTTGCCCTCAAGTATGACGGGACGGCTATGAAGGACAATTCCGGAACACGCTCCTACAATGCGGTCAATTTCAATACATCCATCGGCTCAAAATCCCGGGAGAGTACCCATTTCGTATATAATGCAGCAATCCGGTACGACTATTCCCGTGATTGGGACTGTCCTCTTTCTTCAGAGAAGATCAAGTTTGACGAGCATTTGTTCGGAGTCAACGCCCGTGTGGGACAGGTCTTCGTCGGATCTCACTCCATTTTGCTGGATGCTGACATCTCTCTTGCCATTGGCCGGGGGCGTTTTGAAACTTTGTGCGGAAGGGTTGCAGTAACACCTCATTATGCTTTTGCCAAAGGCAGGTGGAACCTGGATCTGGGGCTTTCTTTAGGGGCCATCCTTCACGACAAGGACAATCCAGTCGGATATGAACATACGGGGCAGATTGTCTATCCTCAGGTTAAAGTCGAGTATGAGGCAATAAACAATGCAATGAAGGTTTATTTGTCTGCAACTGGAGGGGAAACAGTCAATACTGTGGGAAGCCTGACTAGAGATTTCCGCTATCTCAGGCTCGATTCTTCGAGAGACGGATGTGTACTTGACAATACAATCGAAAGGTTGAATTCGGCTCTCGGAATCAAGGGTCGGATTTCCACCCGTTTCTCTTATGACCTGAAAGTCGGAGTTGCCTTGTATGGCAATGCTCCTCTACAGGGCGTGAAGCCTTTGGCTGACGGTACCTATTGTACTGTAATAGAATACCTTCCATACAACCAGTTCTATACGGCTCTCAACTGGAACTGGAATGCGGAGTCAATCCGTTTTTATGGTTCAATGAAATACTCGATGAGTTGGGGACTTGATGCAACGGATGGAGTCTTCGCTCCGTCCCCTTTTACCGGTCGCACGGGATTTACATACAATTGGAGGAAGAGAATATATGCGGGAGTTGACTGTGAATGGGCTTCGGGACGGCTCGGAGGGCTTGAAGCGAATGAGGGATTTCAGGCTGTGAAACTCAGGGGATATGCGGACCTTGGAGTCAAGTTCGAATATGTGTTTTCAGGAAGGATATCCCTTTGGGCAAGAGGATGCAATCTGTTGAATATGACCATACAGCGAACTCCTTTGTATGCGGAGGGTTCTGTTGGTGTCATTGCAGGAATCGTCTTAAGTTTCTGAATAAATTTGTGATAGAGCAAAAAAAATGTTAATTTTGTCCGTTTGTAAAATTTGATAAAATACGCATAGAAGATGAGCGAAGAAGTAAACAATAACGCGGCAGCGGAACAGTATTCCGCTAATAGTATCCAGGTGCTGGAAGGTTTGGAGGCCGTAAGGAAAAGACCTTCGATGTACATTGGAGATATAGGGGAGAGAGGTTTGCATCACCTTGTTTATGAGGTCGTTGACAATAGTATTGATGAGGCTCTTGCAGGATATTGCAAGAATATAGAGGTCTATATCAATGAGGATAATTCCATCACGGTTAAGGATGATGGTCGTGGTATTCCTACCGGAATGCACGAGAAGGAGCACCGTTCGGCCCTTGAGGTCGTTCTGACGGTTCTTCACGCCGGAGGAAAGTTCAGCAAGGATAGTTATAAGGTGTCAGGTGGTCTGCACGGAGTGGGTGTTTCCTGCGTCAATGCGTTGTCAGACTATCTCAAGGCTGAAATCCATAGGGAAGGGAAGGTCTTCGTTCAGGAGTATTCCAAAGGAAAGCCTTACAAGCCGGTTGAGGTTGTAGGGGACGCTTCTGATACCGGAACAACGGTCACTTTCCATCCGGATCCTGAAATTTTCACAGTTACCACAGTTTACAAGTATGAAACCCTTGCCGCTCGTCTGCGTGAGCTTGCTTATCTGAACAAGGGTATCCGTCTTTCACTTACCGACAGGAGAACTCTTGTCGCCGATCTTGATGAGAATGGCAATGAATTGGAAACCAAACATTTCCGCAATGATGTCTTCTATTCAAAGGATGGTTTGAAGGAGTTTGTCGAATATCTTGATGCCGGGGCGGAAAAACTCATCGAGACACCGATTTGTCTGGAAACCGATAAAATCATCCCTATCGAGATTGCCCTCCAGTACAACACCGGTTTTACGGAGAAGATTTATTCTTATGTCAACAATATCAATACAATAGAAGGCGGTACCCATCTCCAGGGATTCAAGATGGGTCTGACCAGGACATTGAAGAACTATGCTGACAAAAATGGACTTCTTGCAAAGTTGAAGTTCGAACTTGCAGCTGATGATTTCCGTGAAGGATTGACTGCCGTTATTTCAGTAAAGGTTGCAGAGCCTCAGTTCGAGGGACAGACAAAGACAAAGCTTGGCAACGGAGAGGTGGTTTCCGCTGTTTCACAGGCAACTGCTACCGCTCTTGAGGCTTATCTTGAGGAGAATCCTCGTGAGGCCAAGATGATTGTGGAGAAAGTGATTCTTGCAGCGACTGCACGTCACGCCGCGCGCAAGGCCCGTGAAATGGTGCAGCGTAAGACCGTGATGTCAGGTGCCGGACTGCCGGGAAAGCTTGCTGACTGTTCCGAGAGGGATCCTTCAAGGTGTGAACTCTTCCTCGTCGAGGGAGATTCCGCAGGCGGTACTGCCAAGCAGGGACGCGACCGTCTGACCCAGGCAATACTTCCGCTCAGGGGTAAGATCCTGAATGTGGAGAAGGCGATGGAGCACAGGGTGTTCGAGAGCGAGGAAATCCGCAATATCTATACTGCCCTTGGGGTTACAGTGGGTACGGAAGAAGATAGCAAAGCTCTTAACCTCAGTAAGTTGCGTTATCATAAAGTTATCATTATGACCGATGCCGATGTCGATGGAAGTCATATTGCAACCCTCATTCTGACATTCTTCTTCCGCTATATGATAGACCTTATCAAGAACGGTTATGTCTATCTTGCTACCCCTCCTCTCTACCTTGTAAAGAAGGGTAAGGAAGAAATCTATTGCTGGACTGAGGCTCAACGCAAGGAGGCTACCCTCCAGCTTGGAAAGGGTACTGACAAGGGAGTTTTCGTTCAGCGTTATAAAGGTCTCGGTGAGATGAGTGCTGAGCAGCTCGCTTCCACCACTATGTCTCCGGAGCATCGTCTTCTGCGTCAGGTGACAATCGAAAATGCCGCAGAGGCTGAGAGAACGTTCTCTATGCTGATGGGTGATGATGTTCCGCCTCGTCGCGAGTTTATCGAGCAGAATGCACATTATGCCAATATTGATGCATAGACAGTGATACTAAGTAAAACTAAACCATACAGTTATGACTGATATATTTGAAAGAATCGAGAAAAATTCTATGGGCCCTCTCGGCCAGTATGCGTCCAAAGCCTTCGGCTACTTTATGTTTCCTAAACTCGAAGGTGAACTTGGACCTCATATGAAGTTCCAGGGCAGGGATGTTCTCTGCTGGAGTTTGAATAACTACCTTGGTCTTGCAAATCATCCGGAGGTGAGGAAAACCGATGCCGAAGCTGCTGCAAAATGGGGACTTGCATATCCGATGGGAAGCCGTATGATGACAGGTCACACTTCTCTTCACGAAAGATTTGAGAGGGAACTGGCGGAGTTTGAACGCAAGGAAGACGCTTTCTTGTTCAATTTCGGATATCAGGGTATTCTTTCGACCATCGATGCTCTTATGGATCGCCACGATGTAATCGTATATGATTCCGAAGCGCACGCCTGCCTTATCGACGGCGCCCGCCTGCATATGGGAAAGAGGATGACTTACCGTCATAACGACTATGAAAGCTGTGAGAAAACTCTTCAGAGAGCTACCAAGCTTTGCGAAGAAACCGGTGGCGGCATTCTCCTTATTACAGAGGGCGTTTACGGTATGACCGGAGCACTCGGTTTCCTGGACAAGATTGTTGAACTCAAGAAGAAATATAAATTCAGAATCCTCATCGACGATGCTCACGGATTCGGTAATATGGGACCTACCGGAAGGGGAACGTCAGAGCATTTCGGCGTTATGGACGACATTGACCTGTACATTGGTGCCTATGCTAAATCCATGGCTTCAATCGGAGGTTTCGTAGCTGGTCCAAGGTCTGTGATCAACTATCTCCGTTTCAATATGCGTTCACAGATTTATGCTAAATCTCTCCCGATGGCCTTCGTGGAAGGTGGACTCAAAAGACTTGAAATCATCCGTAGCGAAGAAGGTGACAGACTCCGCAAGAAGCTCTTCGACATTACCCGTGCCCTCCAGGACGGCTTCCGTAACCTCGGGTTCGAGATCGGTCCTGCACAGGCTTGCGTGACCCCTGTACAGATTAAGGGCGGAGTTGGACAGGCATCCAAGATTGCCGTCGATCTTCGTGAAAACTATGGTATCTTCTGCTCCATCGTTGTATATCCTGTCATCCCTAAGGGTATGATTATCTTCAGGATTATCTCCACTGCAGCTCATTCTATGGAGGATGTGGAATATACACTGAAAGCCTTCACGGAGGTAAGGGCAAAACTTGATGCCGGAGTTTATGACGCACCGGACGGTGAAATCGTTGATATGGCCATCAAATAGCAATCCAATCTGATTTGAACAGCTTGAATTACCTTGTGCCTTCGCTTTGTGGCAGGGCATATCTATATAGCAACAGAGTGTCAGTGTCGTCACGTATAGTGGCGACGCTGACTGTGCATTTAAAGACGGATGTGCTGCGTCAGGCTCTTGTAGAGTCAATGAGGCGTTTCCCTCAGATTGCAGTGGGCGCCGTAGTTGAGAACGGGTGCTATATGTTCCGTCCCCTTCAGGAAGAACCCCAGGTGTTTGAGGAGGGCAGCCCGTCTGATCCGACAAGCTTCTCTGATCCGGCCTTGAAAGGATATTTGTTCAAGGTTTCCTGTCGTTTCAAAAGCATCATTTTTGATTTCCACAAGTCAATAGCAGATGAATTCGGAATGATGTCTTTTGCCAAGTCAGTGATTTTTCGATATCTGGAACTTGATGGCTATCCGGTTGTAAATGACGGCAGTGTCAAGCTTCTTTCAGGTACTTATTTTACTGCGGAAGGAATGGACCCGATGGAGAGGATGATGGAACTGACGGCTTCGAAGCCGGTTTGGTATATGGAGGCGGATGCTGTCCGTCCTGCCGTTTCCGACGGCCCTCGTGAAGAAGTCGTCCAGGTCAGAATCCCCGTAGGAAAACTGAAAAGCGGTTTTGACCAGTTCCAGAAAACACCTGTCACCTATATCGCTCCGATTTTCTCACAGGCAGTTACTGACATTCTCGGCCCGGAGATTCTTCAGGGAAAGTATGTGGTCGCTTCGATTCAGGTAAACCTGAGACCATATTTCCCGGCCGCCTCCCTGAGGCCCTTCCGCGCACCCGTATATCTTGCCTACAACCGCAAGATTACAGATTATCCCTTCAGTACCGTACTGATGTCTCAGAAAAAACTGTTGGAGGCTCAACTTATGCCGGATGCCCTGGCCTGGTGTGCCCAGCATCTGGAGGAGACAGTCTCTTCAGCTGTTGATTCCGGGAATGATCTGGATGAGCGCCGTCAGAAGGTGAACGAAATGTTCGGTTGTATGTCAGACAAATCCACCTATTCAGTCTGCCGCGTAGGGAATATGGTGCTCCCGGAGAGTATGCAGAGACTCGTGTCTGAATTTTATCCCGTAATCCCTGCTGATACGCAGGCTTATTCGCTTTCCGTAATTGTCTATCGTTCGGAGATTGTCGTCACGGTTTCAGGCATCAATGAGGTTGTGCCTTGTTGCCGCCGTTTTGTGGAGAGACTCTCTGAGTGTGATGTAGATGCATATATATCAGATATTTATACTTATATCCCGATGTCAGGACTGAACTGATATCGGTACTAACCGTGCAGATATGGACAAGATAAATTTCCCTCGCCGCTTCAGAGTATATGCTCCTCTTGTATGTCTTTTCGTGGCACTGGTTTTCCTTTTCCCGAAAAGCCCCAAGTTCAACTTCAGCTATACCAAGGGATCGCCTTGGATGTATGAAACCCTGGTGGCAAAGTTCGATTTCCCGATTCTCAAGACCGATGCCCAGCTGATTGCTGAAAGGGAAGCAGCGGCCTCATCAGTTGTCCCTTATTACAGGCTGGATGCTTCCGTGGCGGAGGAAATTGACAGGAATTTGGCAGAGATTGACTTCGGAAAGTGGCAGAGCGTGCGCCCGGTCATTTCGTCCACACTTTCTTCCATTTATTCCAGAGGTGTTCTCTCAAACGAATCCCCATCTTCTCCTATCTATGTGCAGAGGAACAAACGAGCCGAGAAACTACCTGTGTCAGAGGTATATACATTGCCCCAGGCTCAGGCCTTGGTGATGACTGTCCTCAAAAGGGAATTTCCTCTTTGCAATGTGGATTCTTTGTCGGCATCGGTAGGTCTTGCTTCGCTTTTGCGACCTGACCTTGTTTATGATTCCCAGACTACAGAACTCATTCACGAAGGTACGGTCAGCAACATCTCAACCACAATGGGTGTGGTTCGTTCAGGGGAGGTGATAGTTTCCAATGGAGAACTGGTTACTGCAGAAATCGAACAGATGCTCAATTCCTACAAGGAGGAATATGATGCCTCAGTCGGCTATTCCGGTCCCAGGCCATTGATGTGGCTTGGCAACATCGTCCTTGCCTTTGCGATCATCCTGGTGTTGTTTCTTTCCATATACTATTGCAATGAGAAAATCTTCGGAGAGTACAATAAATATCTTTACCTGCTGATAATATTTGCCATTACGGTAATCGCTTCCTGCATATTGGTCAGAACACAGCAGAAATTCTTCTATCTCGTGCCTTTCACCCTTCCTGCTCTTTTTCTTCTGGCTTTCTTCAAGCAAAGGGTTGTGTTTACGGTTTACATCATCTCCCTGCTTCCTATGCTTCTTTTTGCTTCAGACGGTGTTGAACTGTTTACGATGTATTTTGTTGCAGGAGTGGTGGGAATGCTGGTTTTCGGTTTCTTCAACAAGGGGTGGCTACAGTTTGTCACAGCGCTGATAGTGTTTGTGGTGATGGTGCTAGTATGGCTGGCTTTCAGGATGGTAGAGGGAATGGATGCATTGACGGATTACCGTGTGATTATGTATATGTTCTTTGCGGCTATGCTTTCGGTTGCAGGTTATCCTCTAATCTTCCTTTTCGAGAAGATCTTTTCACTTGTAAGCAATTCTAAGCTAGTGGAGTTGAGCGATACTTCCAACGCGCTCCTGAGACTGCTTGCGGACAAGGCGCCCGGTACATTCCAGCATTCGCTGCAGGTGATGAATCTCGCAGATGCTGCTGCCCGCTCCATCGAGGCCAATGTGCTTTTGGTCCGCGCGGGGGCATTATATCACGATATAGGAAAAATTGCCAATCCGCAGTGTTTTACCGAGAATGAAAACCAGGGAGTGAATTATCATCAGGGCCTGACGCCTCAGGAAAGCGCCCAGGAAATCATCCGTCACGTCTCAGAAGGACTTGCGCTTGCCGATAAGTACAATCTGCCGGGCATAATCAAGGATTTCATACTCACCCATCACGGAACAACCTGTACTGGGTATTTCTATACAAAGTTCCTCAACGATGGAGGAAATCCGGATGATGCTGCGAATTTCCGTTACGATGGCAAAAAACCTACGACGAAGGAACAGGTAATCCTGATGTTGTGTGATGGTGTCGAAGCTGCTTCAAGAAGTCTCAAAGACTATTCACAGGAAAGCGTATCTGCTCTGGTTGACAATATTATGAACGGTAAGATTGAGGAAAATCAGTTCACTGATGCCGACATCACCATACGTGAACTTAACACAGTAAGTGCAGAAATCAAGACCTACCTGATGCAGATGTATCACTCCAGGGTGGCTTATCCGAAACGGAATCGCAAGGCCGGAAGGTAGCATTTTGAAATGTCGCCCGGATTCATTAAATTTGCACGCTTTTATCGTAGCTGATAAGAAGATTGGAAAATAATAAATTAAAATAATACAAAATGAACATTCAACAGAACAAAATCGATGACCTCAATCTTGAATTGACTCTTACGATTTCAAAAGAGGACTATTCGGATTTGAGGACTAAAAAATTGAAGGATCACAGGAAAAATGCTGAGATCAAGGGTTTTAGAAAGGGTATGGTACCTATGGGCCTGATTGAGAAGATGTATGGTCAGTCTGCCCTTGTGGATGCTGTCAATGACGTGATATCAACAGCCTTGAACAATTTCATCAGCGAAAATGGAATCAAACCGGTAGGGGAGCCTCTTCCTTCGGAGGATCAGCAGTCTACAGAGTGGGTTAACGGAAATGAATTCACTTTCAAGTTCGACATAGCATCTAATCCTGAGGTCTCATTCGAAGTTTCAAAGGACGATGAGATTGTATATTACAATATCACCGTAACTGATGAGGCTAAAAAGGAGATGAAGGCTAATATTCTCAAGCAGTACGGTTCACTTGAGGACGGTGACGCAGCTAAGGAGGATGATTTCATCATTGCTGATTTTGAGCAGGGAGAAACCAAGGTTGAAGGTACCTATGTGGCTCTCCGCAGTGTAGCTGAGGCTGTTAAGCCTTCTTTCGTTGGACTCAAGGCTGGTGACAGCATTGAGGTGGATGTGAACAAGGCTTTCGAGAATGAAACAGACCGCGCTTCCTTGCTTAAGGTCAGCAAGGAGGATCTTGCCACTTTGGATCCTGTTTACAAGATGACTGTTCAGACTGTCAAGACTTTCAAGGATGCCCCTATGACTGAAGAGACCTTCAACAAGGTTTTCGGAGAGGGAGTGGTAAAGAGCGAGGAGGAGTTCGATGCCAAGGTCGAGGAAAGACTCAAAGCTGAGTATGCAAGCGAGTCAGACTTCCGCTTTACCAAGGATGCCAAGGCTTATCTGTTGGACAAGGCTGCCCTCCAGGTTCCTGAGAAGTTCCTCAAGAGGTGGATTTATGTCATTAACGAAGGCAAGTTCACTATGGAAGATATCGAGAAGGAATGGGATCTCTTCATTGCTGATTACAAATGGCAGATGGTTCGCTCATACATCCTTGAGAAGTTCGATGTCAAGGTAGAGGAGGCTGATATCCTTGCAAGTGCAAAAGGATTTGCTGCTTACCAGTTTGCAATGTATGGAATGAACAACGTTCCTGACGAGCAGCTTGAGGCTTTTGCAAAGAATATCCTCTCACAGGAAGAGCAGAGCAGACGCATCTATGACCAGGTGGAAACACAGAAGGCAGTTGATGCCGTACGCTCTGTGGTTACACTTAAGAAAAAGAAGATTTCCGTTGAGAAATTCCGTGAGCTCAAATAATTGAAATTTATCATAAATGACTGATTTTGAAAAATATGCGGCATATAGCCGTGGTATCAGTTCGATGACTGTACACCGATATTCCTCTATTTTTGACGGTTACATCAACCCTAGCATTATTGAGGAAAGGAAGTTGAATGTGGCATCTATGGACGTATTCAGCCGTCTGATGATGGACAGGATCATCTTCCTTGGTGTCGCCATCGATGATGATGTGGCTAACATCATCCAGGCTCAGCTTCTGTTCCTGGCATCCAATGACTCGTCTAGCGACATTTCATTGTATGTGAATACTCCCGGAGGTCAGGTAACGTCGGGACTAGGCATATATGACACTATGCAGCTGATTGAGCCTGACGTGGCAACCATCTGTACGGGAATGGCGGCTTCTATGGGTTCTGTGATTCTTTGTGCAGGCGCTCCTGGCAAAAGGTCAGCCCTTCCGCATTCAAGGGTGATGATTCATCAGCCTCTTGGAGGCGCCCAGGGACAGGCTACCGAGATAATGATTGCTGCAAAGGAGATAGAGAAGACCAGAAGGGAACTTTACCAGATCATCTCCGATCATTCAGGTCAGCCATATGAAAAGATTGCAAGCGATGCCGAACGTGATTTCTGGCTGACCGCCTCTGAAGCGCTTGAATATGGTATGGTTGACGAGATTTTGACAAAGAAGAGCAAGTAAGCGGATGGCAAAAAAAAGTAACAGTAAATATTGTATGTTTTGTGGCAGGAGTGAGAACGAAGTTCCGCTCCTGCTTCAAGGTTTGGATGGCTGTATATGTTCCGACTGTGTCAAACTTGCCGGAGACTATGTTCAGGATATAATGGGTGGACATAAGCAAGAGTCCGCACCGATGGAAAAGCTTGAGCAGTCACTCAAACCGAAGGATATCCACGCATTTCTCGACCAATATGTGATAGGTCAGGACAGAGCCAAGAAATTGCTTTCAGTGGCAGTATATAACCACTACAAGAGGCTCAATCACAATCTTTCCGGAAATGAAAACGATGTAGAGCTGGAGAAGTCCAACATTCTGATGGTAGGACCGACCGGAACAGGAAAGACCTTGTTGGCCAAGACAATTGCCCGTCTTTTGAAAGTCCCTTTCACCATTGTAGATGCAACCGTTCTTACTGAGGCCGGTTATGTGGGCGAAGATGTGGAGAGTATCCTTTCCCGCCTTCTGCAGGAGGCCGATTATGATGTAAGGAAGGCAGAGAGGGGAATAGTGTTCATAGATGAGATTGATAAGATTGCCCGCAAGAGTGACAACCCTTCCATAACCAGGGACGTTTCCGGAGAAGGTGTCCAGCAGGCAATGTTGAAACTGCTCGAAGGCAATGTCGTAAACGTGCCGCCTCAGGGTGGCCGCAAACACCCGGAGCAGGAATTCCTTCACGTCAATACCCAGAACATCCTGTTTATCTGTGGTGGTGCCTTCGAGGGTATAGAAAGGAGGATAGCACAAAGGCTCAATACTCAGATTATTGGTTACGGGGCTTCAAATAAGAAGCAGATTGACAAGGATAATCTTCTCCAGTATGTGGAGGCTCAGGATTTGCGAGCATATGGACTTATTCCTGAAATCATAGGTCGTCTTCCAGTTTTGACATATCTCGATTCTCTGGACAGGGATGCTCTCAAGAGAATTCTTGTTGAGCCGAAGAATGCCATCATAAGGCAGTATGAAAAGATGTTCGAACTGGATGGCATCGCACTTAAAATTGAGCCTGAGGTTCTGGATTTGATAGTGGATACCTCCATTGAAAACAAACTCGGAGCCAGGGGCCTGAGGGCTATATGCGAAAAGATTATGACGGATGCTATGTATGAGGCTCCGTCATCAGGAGAGAAGTCTTTCACCCTTACAGTGGAATATGCTAAATCAAAACTGAAATGAAACAATACATCCAGAATAACCAGGACCGTTTTTTTGAAGAACTCTTTTCCCTTTTGAGAATACCTTCAGTCAGCAGCAAGGAAGTTCATCGCCCTGATATGTTCAGGTGTGCTGAAAGGCTTTGCGAGTTGTTACTGGAGGCGGGTGCTGACTGTGCCCAGGTGTGTCCGACTGAAGGTCATCCTGTCGTTTTCGGAAGCCGCATCGTAGATCCGTCCTTCAAGACAGTTCTTGTATATGGCCACTATGACGTGCAGCCGGTAGAGCCTCTTGAACTTTGGAAATCGAATCCTTTCGAGCCGGAAATCCGAGATGGCGCCATTTATGCCCGTGGTGCCAATGATGACAAGGGACAGCTTTTTATGCACATCAAGGCTTTTGAATTCCTTGTAAGGGAAGGCAAACTCAGGCACAATGTCAAGTTCATCTTTGAAGGTGAGGAAGAAATCGGAAGTCCTTCCCTGGCAAAGTGGGCCGCAGAAAACAAGGAAAAACTTTCTGCTGACATCATACTTGTTTCTGATACAACGATGATTTCAGAGACGGTGCCTTCCATAAATTGCGGAATGAGGGGTCTTTCCTATGTGGAGGTTAAGGTTACGGGACCTGACAAGGATTTGCATTCGGGCCATTATGGCGGTGCTGTAGCCAATCCTATCAACGTACTCTGCGATATGATTTCATCCCTCATCGACAAGGATGGCAGGATAACGGTCAAGGGATTCTATGATGATGTTGTTGAACTTTCCCGGGAGGACAGGGCAAAGCTTGCAAGGGCTCCGTTCGACTTGGATGAATATATGAACTTCCTTGATATCCGTCAGGTTAAGGGCGAGAAAGGTTATACGACAATGGAACGTACGGGAATCCGTCCTTGTCTGGATGTGAACGGCATATGGGGCGGATATACCGGAGAGGGAGCAAAGACTGTTCTTCCTTCCGAGGCTCACGCGAAGATTTCGATGAGGCTGGTTCCAAATCAGGACAGTGAGACCATTACCCGTCTGTTTGAAGAACATTTCAAGTCTATTGCACCTGATTATGTCAAGGTTGAGGTCACTCCGCATCACGGAGGCAACGGCTTCCTCATCCCGATTTCTTCTGAGGCTTACCAGGCTGCATCCAAGGCAATGACTGAGGTCTATGGAATCGAGCCTGTGCCTTCTCGCGGTGGCGGAAGCATACCTATTCTTGCAGATCTCCAGAAGATACTTGGAATAGATCCGCTCCTGATGGGCTTCGGTCTTGAAAGGGATACCATCCACTCCCCGAATGAAAGCTACCTTCTCAAGCAGCTCTTTTCAGGGATGGAAGCCATTGCCCTTTTCTACAAATATTACTAATACATTTTTACATCTTAGAAATTCGGATTATAAAGGTTTTTGCTGAAATATGAATAGGAAACAATTATACGACCAGATAAAGGCAAAACGCTCAATGCTGTGCGTTGGCTTGGACGTAGATTTTGAAAAAATGCCGGAACATATCAAGGCTTTGGCTAAAAGCGGTGAAGTCGCAATCAAAGGTGAACTGTTCAAGGGAAAGGCCCGTTCCATCCTGTCTTTCAACAAAGCCATAATTGATGCTACTGCACCTCATTGTGTCGCATACAAACCAAACCTGGCCTTCTATGAGTGTTATGGCCTCGATGGAATGAGGGCTCTTGACGCCACTGTAGATTACATCAGGACAACATATCCGGAAATATTCTTGATTGCAGATGCCAAGCGAGGTGATATCGGCAATACTGCGAAGATGTATGCAAAGGCTTTTTTCGAGTCGATGGATTTTGATGCGGTCACACTGGCCCCTTATATGGGTGAAGACAGCATAGCTCCCTTCCTTGCATACAAGGACAAGTGGGCAATCGTTCTTGCATTGACATCCAATGCCTCAGCTCTGCAATTCCAATCTGCTCAGAGGGATGGTAAACCTCTGTATCAGGTGGTTATGGAGGATATGATGAAGATCTCAACTCCAGACAATATGATGTTTGTGATAGGGGCGACCAAGGCTGACAAACTTGAGCAGCTGAGGTCCTTCTGTCCGGACAATTTCTTTCTTGTACCTGGCGTAGGAGCTCAGGGCGGTTCTGCGGAGGAGGTCATCCGTTATGGAGCCAATGACCACGGAGGCCTTCTGATAAATTCCTCCAGAGGCATTCTGTATGCGTCTTCGTCTGAGGATTTCGCCTCAAAGGCAGCTGAGGCGGCAGCTTCAACTGCTTGTTTCTAGTCATTCGCTTTTGAAAAGGGGGGCCTTGCTGAACTCCATAGGAGTCATGCCGGTGTGGTCCTTGAAGAACTTGCAGAAGTGGGAAGGGGATGAAAAACCAAGGTCATAACTGATTTCCTGGACGGACTTATTCCCGCTTCTGAGGTATTTCTTGGCTTGCATCAAAGAGAAATCATTGATCCAGTCGGAAGGGGATTTTCCTGTTCTCTTGTTTATTACGAGTGCAAGATGTTTGGCGGAAATTCCGAGTTCGGATGCATAGAAGGACACATTCCTGTTGGTTGTATAGTATTTGTGGACACTTTTGAAGAACTTTTCTGCAAGCACGTCAGTCCTGGTTTTCGGCTTCATGCATTTGTCATTCTCATCGAGAATCTTGCAGATTTCCAGGAACATGGTTTTCAAATAAGAACTTAGAACCTCGTCAGTATATTTTGCTGCGTCTGCATTTTCATTTTTCTTCTGGAAGAGCAGGAACTTCATATATGAAAGCAGAATGTGAGCCATACACCTCTGTCTTTCACTGATTTTCATTTGCGGAATCTGGTAGAGCAATCTATTCAGTTTTGGGAAATACTCGTCATTCCCGGCAATAATGGTTGCAAAATCTTTTATGGCCAATACATCCAGATGAAAATCCTTTGATGATTCGATGATGAAGAATGGGGTTCCTGGAGCGATGAACAGAAATGACGCCTTGGTTACCTCGACTTCGTGAAGATTCAGTTTGAAAGAAGCTGATCCTCTTTGACAGATACATACCAGAAGCATATCACAACTGTGATAGTTATGGTCGATTTCAAAGAAGTCGAAATTCCTTTCCAATCCGGTATAATTGTCATAAATTGATAATTGCATATGCGTTGTGTGGATTACAGTCCAGTAAAATAGAATCTGAATATGGCAAATGTGATATTATTTCGGTAAAATGTGTAACTTTTAGGAATATAAAATATCTAAATTTGCATTCGTTCCTGTGAAGGAATTTCTTTAACACACACACAATTCAATTCTATTTTTATTCGCGGGTGATAATTCTTTCTCACCCGCTTTTTTTAGTAATCCTCAAATAATACTTATCTATATGGTTTTTCTTCCATTTCCCATCCGGTAATGGTAGAAATGTAAGGAATCACACAACTTGCAACTTTTTTGTGTCCTTTGTAGTTGGGATGCCAACTTGCTCCCAGTTCAGAATCCTCATTATGTACCATTTCTGTCATCGCTGTCCAATATACATTTTTCAGGCCACACTCTTCGCAAACCCTCTTTATATATGTTGCGCAGTCAGGATTGGCTTTTGAAGCAAGGCAGAGAACAGGAATGTCTTCGGAATAATTTGCTTTTATCCTTGATAGCAAAGCCTTATAGTTGGAGAGGAAAGATTTGAAATGAGGCTGCCTCCCGGTTGAAAAGTCATTGGTACAGAGATATATGACAACGATATCCGGACGAGTGTCAACGCTTGAAGGGTCCCATTTTACATTCTCAGTTTCCTGGGCCTCGTCAAAGGTATTCAGGTACCTGTCCGGCATATGGTATCCGCTTCTGTAATCGTCGTAATTTCTGCTTATTCCCTGGCCGGAATGGCTGACAAGGGTATAGTCCGCACCGAAATACCGCGATGCTATTGCGGCATAGGTGAGATTGCAGTTTTCCGTTTCAGCCTTGAACGGCTCGTCCCTGTTGTCGCTCTCGGTGCCGTACCCGCAGGTGTATGAGTCCCCGATGAATTCGATGTGACGTCCCTTCCGTCCATCCGCCTGGAGAAACTCTCCGTCACATTCAAAGGATATTGCTGTAAATCGGCCCTGCTCCGCTTCAGTGCGCTTCTGAAGGATAATCTCATGCGTGCCCTTCTTCAGGCCCTTTGCCAGAACGATTGTCGTATCTTTCGAACATATATGAACTTTCCCGTCTTCAACTGGTTCCATTTCCTTGTCAATCCAGTAGTTGAACCAGTCTCCTTTTGTGTCAGAGCATTTGATTGACAGCCTTGTTCCGGTGAACTTGACTCTGAGATAGACTCCGCTCCAGTCGTAAGTGACGCAATCTCCGCATTTGAGAATGCGTCCGGTATATTCTATCCTTGTGTCTGAGGCCGGAATGGTTGTAGTCGAGGTCTTCGCAGTAAGGATAAATGCTGATAATAAAAGTGATAATGAGGTCAGAAAGTATGTTTTCATCATTTGAATGGTTAGCTTCTCCAGAATAATTTGAATTTTGTAAACAGGCAGGTCACCAATGTCATCAGTCCTGTCAGGATGATGCCCTGGGCCATTCCCCAGAATATTGAGCCTGATGTCATCGATGACAGTGGTCCCATAAGGCCGACAATGCTAAGTAGCGGGATTATGAGGAAGGATGTCACTGTATATGCAATCATCGGATTCTGTCCCGTCATTACCAGTACTTTGCATCCTATGGCAAACCTCCTGTCCAGAATAATGAGGAAATATGTCGTTAGGGCAGACATTCCTCCGGTCACAAGCAGGTATGAGATATTGCAATAGTCTTTGGTAATCCCTCCATCAATCGGGTCGAAGACAATGCCGGCAATGAGAAGCCCATATCCTATGAGACCAGTCAGAGTTGCTGCATCCTTTTTCTTGAAAGTCAATGCCACGAATGCAATGCCCAGAGCAATCGTCAGTCCCAAATCCCAAGCCACCTGCCTCGTATACAGGCCCCAGAGTTGGACTATGGTTGCAGTGATTGCAATGAAGCCGGCAGCGGCGTCTTTGTTGTCTGCTTTCGGATTCTCTCCCGATGAGGCTTCCCTCAGCAGAAGATCTCCGACTACTGATGCCGGAATTGCTATCAGAAGGTACTGAAGCCATTCCCAGTTGAAGAACCATCCGCATCCTGGAATTCCCGGTACGAAGTCCATCCCCTGTGGAAGGTATGAGTCAAGTGCCTTCAGTATGAATACAATAACAAAGGCTAACCACCTGAGAAACAGGTTATTGCGGGTTATTATCCATATCAGGGCACCGAAAAGGGCGACATTTGCCAGAATCATCATTATGATGTCGTTCTTGTGGACGCTGAGGCTGATTCCGAGGAATTTGACCTTCACTGCCGCAAGGGCTGCAATAATGGCTACTCCTGCAAGGGGCAGCGCTGCAGCCGCGCCTTTCCCGAATTCCGATTTGGGATTGAGTCTTACCAGGGCGGCGAAAAGTCCCAGCCATATCCCTATCTTCATCAGGGGAGCAATCAAAGGATGCTCCGGACTCTGGATGTCATAGGAATTCCCCAGCACGACGGCAAACAGGATTAGTGTAATCCATCTTTTGACCTGAGTCAAGGCAATTTGCCTGATAGGAGTGCCGCCATCAAGCTTCTTTTTCATAGCCAGAGGGAATGCCGCTCCGAGGGCAAATAAAAAGAAAGGAAAGACCAAATCCACCCATGTCAACCCGGCATTGGTCGGGTCAAAGGCATAGGTAGGCGGAGGCGTCTGGGCGTGGAACATCCAGCCCGGGAGTCCGGAATCGAATCCGATAGATGCGCAAAGCACCATGCCGAGAACCGTCAATCCCCTTATCGCGTCTATGGATGTAATCCTTTTGGGCTTGTTTTCTGTGTTCATCTTGAGGGGTTTAAGGTTTTGTACTTATCTCTCCAGGCACCTGACCAAATGAAAATCTGAGCAAGGTAATATGGCACCATAATCAGATATTTCTCTGCCGCAATTGGACTGACGAATTTATTCCACGCAAGTATATAGTCAGAAGCTACGAACAATAAGGCGCCTATCGCAAAAATCCAGTCTTTCTGGTATAGGGCGGAAGCAAGCATCGTACAAATAAGCAGGATATATACAGAGCAACCTATTCTCATCACTCCTGCCGGGATGTGTGGCACTATCAGAATAAAGCCGCTGATGCCTATGGCAGTGGCAATTAGTGTTGACACTATGTTGACTTTTCTGGACCTTGACAGAAAATAGCAAATTATCATAATGTGCGCCAGTGCGAATCCGGCCATCTGTGCAAGGAAAATATGGCAGGAACCCATATAATCGCCTATGCACGAAAACAGCATTGCCAGTGTCATCATCGGGGGAAGCATTACCGCCCCGGCAACTGTCAGTATCAGCAGTGGAACGGCAATCCTATGGGCGCCGACAAAAGGTGGAAGGATGCCTTCATAGAGGCTTGGCGGAATAAAGTAGAAAATACAAAAAACAAGCGTTACTGCCATTATGGCCAGGTAGCGCTTCTGTTTGAAAGCGTGGTCTGTCATAAGAGTGGTTATTGGGCTATTCCTGCTTCGATCCAGGCTTCTGCAAGCTTTTCCGAATCTTTTCTCGCTGTCTGGTCGTCAATCTGATATTTTTCCAGGAGTAGGGCTACCATATCATCTACCGTATATTCTTTTCCTTCAAGTTCTTCCCAAAGAAATGCGGCGGTGTCGTTGAGTGAGATGAGTTTGTTGAAATTGATGTTCTCGAGGCCTTCGCCAGTGATTATGTTCTCTCCGCACATCTTGCGGAGTTTGAAACCGTCTTTGTGTCTCATATTATATGATGTGTTTATTGACTTACAAAAATACAATTTTTATTCTTATTATATTTATATTTGCCCTCCATTACTGTAAA
>CAMBRR010000002.1 GCA_945870315.1 uncultured Bacteroidales bacterium | reverse complement strand
TCCTTTTCAGTGGCTTCGCGTACGGAGACAATCTTGCCGGTAAAATGCAAGGTCTTTCCGGCCATACGGCTGTTGAGATCCATCCTGACGGAAGCTTCGTCCACCTGAATCACAACTCCCGGGACGACCTGTCCGGCCTGATTGATCAGCGGTATCGTAGTCCCCACGACTAGCAGGTCTTCACGAATCTCTCCATTGACCTCAAAGGCAGCCTTCGGAAGGTCGATTATCCTGTTAGGATCCACCTCTCCATAGGCGTCTGCCGGAGCCAGGGTTATGTCAAACTCATAGCCGGCCTGTTTCCCCTCGAACTCAGCCTCGAGTTTCGGCAAGATGCTGTTTGTGCCCTGGATATAGTCCAATGGCCTTTCTTCAGTGGCATGATCTACGATATTTCCCTCCACTTCGAGTTCATAGATGAACTCCACAACTTTGTTCTGATTGATTGTCATAATATATTGTATTTGTTTTATGCTGAAAAAGTTACATCGTTGAAGACAAGTGACGGAACCTGCCATCTGGTGTAGTCGCGCCAGTCGTTTCCGGCAGCCTCGAAGGAGTTCCATAAGTCAATGAGATTGCCTGTTATGAGCATCTCCTTCACCGGGTGTACAATCTTTCCGCCTGAGAATTTGAATCCCTCGATTGCAAATGAAAAATCTCCTGTCACAGAATTGCAGTTGCCTCCGTTGAAGCCCGTGACATAGATTCCGTTGCGGAATGACTTAATCATTTGCTCCGCCCCGAATTCCATTCCCTGCGGAGCCGTGGACAGGATTGTAGGTCTTGAGATGTCTTCTATAGTGGCCTCAAATCCTGTTTTTCCGGCCATATATGTGTCTGTGAAATAGGTCTTTACAACCCCGTTTAGGATAATCGGACTATCCTTGGTGGCAACTCCTTCCGAGTCGAACAGCCGACATCCGGCCTTCCCGACCTGCCTGGCATAATCGATGATTGTGAGCTTTTCCGGAAAGATTTTCTTCCCGAGCGAATCATTCAGGAATGAAACTTTCTGCTGGAGAGAATAGCTGCTCAGAGCCGAAAAAACAGGAGATATAAGCCTGGATGCAACATCCTTGTCCACCACCATCCTGTGTCTGCCTCCTCTGGAGGGTGCTGGATTGAAACACCTCAGAACCTTTGACAGGGCTTTGCGGCTGCAGAACCCAAGGTCGAGGTCAGATGCCCTGACCGCTGTCTTGTTGGCATAGTCGCTGTATTTGTTGCCCTGGCAATCCGCTACATTGTATTCGCAGAAAGTTCCTGCGGTAGTTTCTATATGTCTGGCTTCCAGCCCGTTGGAGTCAATCAAATAGTTATCCTCGATGGAGTCGGAATATTCGCATTCCTCACTGATGGGAACATATTCCCCTGCAGGATTCAATGTCTTGAATATGGACATCCTGCTGGCCTTGTCCATCCTGGAATTGATGTCTTCGTTGAAATATTCCTCATCATACAGACCAGCTTCCAGACCTGTGCCTGCATCCCTTACCAGCCTTTCCGGGGGCGGGAGCTTGCGGAAACAGTCTTGCTCAAGCATCCTGACCGTCTCGACGGCCTTTTTTACAAAGATGGAGAGTTCTTCCTCGTCCAGCCTGTTGGTCGAAAATGTGCCGTAGCGGTTGTCTGCAAAAATATAAATAAAGACAGACCTGTCGCTTGAGTGTGTGACCTTGTCGAATTCTCCGTTGAAGAAAGTCACGGAGTCATTGATGGATTTGTTAAGTGAAACCCTGCATCCGGACGCACCTTCCCCAATGGCGTATCTGATGCACAGGCGCGCCATTTCCATTTCCTGTTCTGTGATAATCCCTTTCATATTCCGAACCTGCAAAAATACGCAAATATGCCCGCTTTTCCAAATCGGAAACTTTTTCGCATCCGTGTCGGTGCATCTTGCTTTTTTTACTAATTTTGCCGGCTGTATGTTTTGAGGAAAATTTTACTATTTGCAAAACTTTTATGAGACTACCGGCAGAATGGGAGATGCAGGATGGCGTCCAGCTGACTTGGCCGCACTGCGACACTGAATGGTTTGAACTTGACAAGGTCCTGGACTGTTATGTGGACATAGCATATCAGATAACCAGATTCGAGAAACTTATCATTGCAACAAGGGATATCGATGAATGTAGAGGTGACCTTGAGAGAATATCGGCAGCTAAGGGAATCGAACTGGATTATGACCGAATCAGTTTCTTCCAGACTCCTCTCAACGACACCTGGGCCAGGGACCACGGTGGCATTTCAGTGTATGGGGATGAAGGACAGAAGTATCTCTATGACTTCGTGTTCAACGGCTGGGGCCTTAAATTCGCATCCAACCTCGACAACCAGATAACCCGAAATCTCTTCAATCAGGGAGCCTTCGCCCCGGATGTGATAGGGGTGGATATGAGACCGTATGTTCTAGAAGGAGGCAGTATCGACAGCGACGGCGCCGGAACTATGCTCACTACAACCGAATGCCTTTGCTCTCTGAACCGCAATGAATATCTTTCCAAGGAAGAGATTGAGCAGGAACTCTGCGGCGCTTTCGGCCTGGAGCGTATCCTCTGGCTCGATTACGGCACCATCATCGGAGATGATACGGATAGCCACGTAGATATCCTCGCCCGTTTCTGTTCCAAGGATACCATAGCATATATGCAGTGCACTGATCCTGAGGACCCTCACTATGATACGCTTGCTGCTATGGAAAAACAGCTGCGCGGGTTCAAGACACTTGAGGGCAAGCCATACAAACTCATACCTCTTCCTCTTCCGGAACCTATCTATCTGGATGACTACCGCCTCCCGGCATCATATGCCAACTTCTTGATAGTCAATGGCGGAGTCCTTCTGCCAGGGGCTGGTCAGGAAACTGATGAAGTGGCACGCAAACGTCTTCAGGAGGCCTTTCCGGACAGGGAAGTGGTCCTGGTGGATGCAAAGGCTCTGCTCTCTGGACACGGTTCCCTTCACTGCGTCACGATGCAGTTCCCTCAGGGCTACCTTCGCAATTAGTGAGTCGCTATGATTTATGAATTATCAAACAGATAACAGAATGACATCGAACATCTTGAAAGTGGGAATGATCCAGCAGAGTTGCTCTACGGACATCCCGTCCAATATTTCAAAACTGCAGGCAAACATCCGCAAATGCGCACAGATGGGAGCTCAGCTTGTCGTATTGCAGGAACTCCACAATTCCGTTTATTTCTGCCAGAGCGAGGATGCGTCTTTGTGTGATTTGGCAGAACCGATTCCAGGGCCTTCTACCGAGAGTTATGGAGCCCTTGCAAAAGAACTGGGCATAGTCATCGTCTTGTCGCTTTTTGAACGCAGGACAGCCGGCATTTACCATAACACTGCAGTCGTGATAGAGAAGGATGGAAGCATTGCAGGAAAATACCGCAAGATGCATATTCCGGATGATCCTTGCTACTATGAAAAGTTCTATTTCACACCGGGAGATCTTGGTTTTCAGCCTATTGAGACCTCAGTTGGCACACTCGGAGTGCTTGTGTGCTGGGATCAGTGGTATCCGGAAGCAGCTCGTTGTATGGCTCTTAACGGGGCTCAGATTCTAATCTATCCTACTGCAATCGGTGGCGTTGCAACTGACCCTCTGGAGGAACAGAAGGTTCAGAGCGATGCCTGGCAACTTGTACAGAGGGGACATTCCGTTGCCAACGGACTGCCTGTGGTCACAGTCAATAGAACCGGTCACGAGGATGATCCGACTGGCAATACCGAGGGAATCCAGTTCTGGGGCCGTTCATTTGCAACCGGGCCGCAAGGGGAACTCCTGGCTGAGTTCGGCAAGGATGAGGAAGGTGTCAAAGTGGTCGAAATAGATTTGGGAAGGACCGAATATGTCCGCAGGGGCTGGCCGTTCTTCCGTGACAGGAGGATCGATGCTTATGGCGAGACCATCCTCAAACGTTACGGCAAATAATCTTCACAGCTGATGCAGATTATTATTTGAGGATTACTGAGTCGAGATATACTATTTATAATATAGACAAGAAACAATGACAAAAATCGGAACACCATTCACAAAATCCGGCAAGAAAGCCCTTCTGTGCGGCTCCGGAGAACTCGGAAAAGAAGTCGCAATCGAACTTGAACGTTACGGCGTTCAAGTGGTAGCTCTTGACAAATATGCTTCTGCACCGGCTATGCAGGTTGCAAACAGTTGTCATGTACTCTCTATGCTTGACGGCGATGCCCTCGAAGATGTCATCAGGAAGGAGAATCCGGATTATATCATTCCCGAAATTGAAGCTATTGCGACAGACCGTCTGGTCAAACTTGAGAATGATGGTTTCAAGGTTGTTCCAACAGCACAGGCAACCCGCCTGACTATGAACAGGGAAGGTATCAGGAGACTGGCTGCGGAAACTCTTGGTCTTCCGACATCTCCCTACCGCTTTGCTGCCACAAGGGAAGAATTCGATGCTGCAGTGGCGGAAATCGGTATCCCGTGCGTTGTAAAGCCAGTAATGAGTTCTTCCGGTCACGGACAGAGTACGATTAAGTCGGAAGAAGATATAGACCGTGCCTGGCATATATCCCAGGAAGGGGGACGTGCTGGAAGCGGAAAGGTGATAGTCGAGGGATTTGTCAAATTCGATTATGAAATTACCTTGCTGACTGTCCGTCATTGTGCAGGAACCACTTTCCTCAATCCCATCGGTCACCATCAGGTTGACGGAGACTATCGTGAATCCTGGCAGCCTCAGGCAATGACTTATGATGCCTTGAAAAAGGCTCAGCATATTGCCAAGACCATTACCGATGCTCTCGGCGGATGGGGCATATTCGGAGTGGAACTGTTCGTCCAGGGCAACGATGTCATCTTCAGTGAAGTCTCTCCGCGTCCACACGATACAGGTATGGTAACTATGATTTCACAGGATATGTCTGAATTTGCCCTTCACGCCCGTGCCATTCTGGGGCTACCGGTTCCGGAAATCCGCTTTTTTGGACCTTCTGCTTCAAAAGCCATTGTGGTTGAGGGAAATACGAAGGAATATGAATTCTGTGACCTTGAGAAAGTTTTGGAAGAGCCCGGAGTGCAAATCAGAATGTTCGGAAAGCCTGAAATTGTCGGTCACCGCAGGGTAGGAGTGCTGCTCGCAACTGATGAAACCGTAGAAAAAGCCCTCGCCAAAGTGGAAAGGGCCTATTCAAAACTAAAGGTAAATTGCTTGTAATCAGGATTATGCAAGGCTGTCATTTTCTGGCAAGTTTCGCCAGGGAATAGTCAGCCTTGATTTTGTCTATTATCGCGCATACGATTTCGTATGTGCGACTTTCTTTAGTATAGACGGCTGGTGTGGTGAAATTGACTCGCCCCTGACGGAAAAGTGTCTTGGCAACTTCTTTCTTGTGGCTGTTCTTCTGGTTGTAGACCGCAATGGAATGTCCGCCGAACATCTTCACGATTTTCATACAAGGCACATCGGTTTCCCCATCGCCGAAATATATCATATGCGGGAATGGAATCCTCTTGTTTTCTTCCGCCTGACTTTCGTTTACCAACTTGTTGTCGCGGATGCTGAGGATGCCCTTGTTAATCTTGAACAGAAATTGCGTCTTGGCAGTATAATCCACGGCAACTCCGGGCCACTCTGCCTCGCCGTCCTTGTTGTAGAGGAATGAGCAGGCGAAGATGCGCTTGAACTTCTTTGCTATGGGAGTACCTTCTATCATTTCTGCAAGTCCGGATGAATTGATGTAATGTTCCACCCTGACTCCCTTTGAGCGCCCGTAGGCATTGATCAGGTCGAACCACTCCAGCACTCCATCGAAGAGTTCAATGCTTTTCCCGAATTTCTTGAAATCGGAACGGCGGAGTTTGATTCCTGCACCCTTGGCCTCGTCGAACATCAGTTTCATATAGCTGAGAATGTTGCTGGCATCCTGGCCTACCGCTATTTCATCGCTTTCCTGCCAGAATTCCTGCGGCTTCTTTCCGATGGCCTGGATGAATCCAAATTCCTGCATGTTGCCTGGAGAAAGGGTGCCGTCAAAATCATATATGAGGGCAACTATAGGTACCTGTCTCATAAATTCACCTAATTATAATGTCTTTCGCCACAAATATATAATAATAATGAATAGTGGTGTCTTTTTTTTGTTAATTTTGTTACTCCAATTTGATAAATTCAATCCTACCAATATGCAACATTATCTCAAAAGATTTGAAGAGGCTGTCAAACTAAACTGGGACAGACCTTGTTTTTGCAATTACCGTGGAGAAACATTCACATTCGGCCAGACTGCCGAGCAAATTGCCAGACTACACATTTTTTACGAATCTGCTGGCCTGAAGCCGGGAATGAAGGTCGCTATCTGTGCAAAGAATTCTGCCAGATGGGCCATTTCTCTCTTTTCAATCAACACCTTTGGTGCGGTTGCAGTTCCTATTCTTGCAGACTTTCATCCCGAAAGTGTAAACTCGCTGGTGGACCACTCGGAAAGTATAGCTCTGATTACAGATACTGACATTTGGAAAAAGCTGGATATCAAGAAGATGCCAAATATTAAGGCCGTTGTGTCCACTGCTGATTTTTCTCTTTTGTATTCTGCATCCGAGGCTATCTCGCAGGCTCACGACTGCCTTGAGGAGCATTTTTCTCAGAAGTATCCGAATGGATTCTCAAAGGAAGATGTCTGCTATCCTGACGGCAATGACAAAGAACTTGCAATCATCAACTATACCTCCGGAACAACCAGCGCTCCGAAGGGAGTAATGCTTCGCTATGAGTGCATAAGCGCAAATGTGGAATTCGGTCAGACAAATCTTCCTTCATACCCTGAGGATAAGATTGTTTCGATGCTTCCTATGGCCCATATGTATGGAATGATGTTCGAATGCATCTACCCTGTATGCGGCGGGTCTTCTGTATATTATCTTGGCAAGACCCCTACTCCGGCCCTGCTTCTGGCTGCAATGGCGGAGGTCAAGCCATACCTTATGATTACGGTTCCTCTTGTAATGGAAAAGGTATTCAAGACCAAGGTCCTTCCCGTGCTGAACAAACCGGTGATGAAGGTCCTGACTGCTATCCCTGGGGTCAATTGCTTGATTTACGGAAAGATACGCAAGACTCTCCTCAGCGCATTCGGTGGCAATCTCCGCAGTATCATTATGGGTGGTGCAGCGCTCAACCCTGATGTGGAGAAATGGTTCAAGAAGTTCAAGCTGCCGTTTACAGTCGGTTACGGAATGACAGAGGCTGCTCCTTTGCTTGCATATTCTCCTTGGCAGTCCTTTGTTCCTCACTCTTGCGGCAAGGCTGTGAATTGTGCGCAGGTGCGTATCGACTCTGAGGATCCTTGCAACGTAGTAGGCGAGATTCAGGCCAAGGGCACCAACATAATGAGCGGCTATTTCAAGAATGAAGAGGCAACCAAGGCTGCTTTTACGGCAGATGGCTGGATGAATACCGGTGACCTTGGAGTGATTGATGCTGATGGAAATATCTTCATCCGTGGTCGCAGCAAGAATATGATTCTTTCAGCCAATGGCCAGAATATCTATCCTGAGGAAATTGAGGCAGTTGTCAATAATCAGCAGTATGTCAATGAATCTGTGGTTGTTGACAGGGGTACAAGACTCGTTGCCCTTGTATATCTGGATGGTGACAAGATGGCTGCAGATGGCGCAGATGAGACGGCAGTGCTTGCAAACATCGTTGCCCAGGTAAACAAGGATATGCCTTCATACAGCAAACTTGCAAAGGCAGAGAGTGTTGACCAACCGTTTGAGAAGACTCCGAAGATGAGTATCAAGAGGTTTATGTACAAATAAGTCACATTTTTGACATATATTTCTGAAAGACTGACATTTCGTCAGTCTTTTTTTTATTGGAACGCATTTTGACTAGTCATTGCCGGCTTGACCAACAGCCATCCCCGGATAGTCAAGGGATCTAAAAGAAAATATATGTAAAAAATTATAAGTTATGTCAACAACAGGAAAAATAGGAGTGACTACCGAGAATATATTCCCGGTCATCAAAAAGTTTCTTTATTCTGATCACGAAATCTTCCTTCGCGAACTTGTGGCAAACGCAGTGGATGCAACGCAAAAGATGAAAGCCCTTGCTTCCTCTGGAGAATTCAAGGGCGAACTTGGTAACCTCCAGGTTGAAATCCAACTCGACGAGGATGCTAAAGTTCTGAAAATCATAGATAACGGTATCGGTATGACCGAGGAGGAAGTGGATAAATACATCAACCAGATTGCCTTTTCTTCAGCTGGGGAATTCCTTGAGAAATACAAGGACCAGCTTTCCAGCATCATAGGCCACTTCGGTCTTGGCTTCTATTCAGCATTTATGGTTGCAAAGACGGTGACCATCGAAACCCTGTCCTGGAAGGATGGCGCCAAGGGTGTCAAGTGGACATGCGATGGCTCTCCAGAATATAAGATGGAGTCTTGTGAGAAGGCTGACAGGGGAACTGTCATCACCCTTCAGATAGACGAAGAGGAGAAGGAATATGCTGAGAAAGGTCGTATCCAGGGACTTCTGAACAAATACTGCAAGTTTATGCCGGTGCCGGTGGTATTCGGAAAAGAGCAGGAGTGGAAGGATGGCAAATACGTTGATACTGAGAAGGATAATGTAATCAATAAGATTGAGCCTCTGTGGGCGAAGAAGCCTTCTGAGCTGAAGGAAGAGGATTATATGGAGTTCTACCGTAACCTCTATCCGATGCAGGAGGATCCGCTTTTCTACATCCATCTCAATGTGGATTATCCGTTCAATCTTACCGGAATCCTCTACTTCCCGAAAATTAAGAACAATGTGGAGATTTCCCGCAATAAAATCCAGCTTTACTGCAACCAGATGTTCGTGACTGACTCTGTGGACAATATCGTGCCGGACTTCCTCACCCTTCTGCATGGTGTAATCGACTCTCCGGACATCCCGCTCAACGTTTCAAGGAGCTATCTCCAGAGCGATGCCAATGTCAAGAAGATATCCACTTATATCACCAAGAAGGTTGCTGACCGCCTGGATGATATTTTCAAGAATGAGAGGCAGGCTCTTGAGGAAAAATGGGACAATCTGAAGCTTTTCATTGAATATGGTATGCTTTCAGACGAGAAGTTCTGTGACAGGGCAATGAAATTCTGCCTTCTCAAAAATACGGAAGGCAAGTACTTCGGAATCGAGGACTATCGCAAGGCCATCGAGACGGAGCAGACCGACAAGGACAAGAAGGTCGTTTTCCTCTATGCAACTGATGCTCAGGCACAGTACTCCTTCATCGAGGCTGCAAAAGGTAAGGGCTATGATGTCCTTCTGCTGGATTGTCAGCTGGACAGCCACTTTGTCAACCTTTTGGAGACCAAGCTGGAGAATGTCAAGTTCGCTAGGGTTGACTCTGACAGCATCGACAACCTCATCCTGAAGGAGGAGAAAATCCGTCCGGAGCTCTCAGAAGCTGAAAACGCAGACCTTGGAGTAATCTTCAAGACAGTGCTTCCTGAAGGCAACGAATATTTCGTGCAGGCTGACAATCTTGGTGAGACGGCGGCTCCTGTTCTGCTGACTCAGAATGAGTTTATGCGTCGTTACCGTGAAATGTCTGCAATGGGTGGCGGTATGAATTTCTATGGCGAGATGCCATCTTCATACAATGTGACCGTGAATATGCAGAACCCTCTCATTGCCAAGATAATGGAGGCAAAGATGGCTCAGGTCAAACCAGAAGATGTCATTCCTGATGCTGACAAGGATGCGTCCGAGGAGGTTAAGAAAACCGTTGAGGATGCAAAGGCAGCGGCATCCCAGGCTCACAGGACAGAATTGCAGTCCTTTGCCAGGTCAAACGAGATTCTCAAGCAGATTACAGACCTTGCTCTCCTGTCCAACGGACTTCTGACCGGAAAGGCTTTGAGCGATTTCATCAGCCGAAGTGCAAAAGTTATTGAGGACGCCTATCTGTAATGTATGTGCCGTGGCGTTTCCAGTAGGAAAGGCCTATGATAGCAGAGATGGTGTAGGCGGCATATAGGGCGGACATCCACCAGAGTCCGGACACGGCGCACATTATTGTGCTGAGGAGGTCTGCCAATATCCATATCCACCATTGCTCCAGATAGGCTTTGGCAAGCCACCAGGTGGCGACAGCGCTCAGGACGGCAATGGATGAGTCTATCCAGGACATCGGGTTTTCCAGCAGTTTCATAAGGTAACTCAGCAGGAAAATGCCCCCGGCCGTTATCAGAGCCGAAATGGCCAATGCATTAGGCGTCAGTCTATTGAGGTGAATTTCCGCAGAATGAGAATTCTCATCGAGCGGGGATTCACCTTTGAGTTTGCGGCGGTCCTTGCTCCATTGGAAGATTCCGATGAAGGACATCACAAGGTAATATGTATTTAGGCCGAAGGATGCATACAGTCCCTGACGGAAAAACACCACCATTGCGGCGACGCTGGTCAGAATACCAACTACCCACATCAGATTCTTCTGACGAATCTCCAGAATAATATAAATCACCCCCGTAACGAGGGTGAATATTTCCATATAATCCATAATTTGAAGGTCTTATCAGAGGACCTCGATGAGTTCTACAACGAATTTGAGAGCGGCATACGGAGGAATTGCACCAGGTGCACCACTTTCGCCATAGCCAAGGGTGTAAGGAATGTAGAGCTCATATTTTGAGCCTTCTGCCATCAGCTGGAGACCTTCTGTCCAACCTGCAATCACCTGATTCAGACCGAATACTGCCGGTTCTTTGCGGTCATATGAACTGTCAAATTTGGTTCCGTCCACAAATGTGCCTTCGTAGTGGCATTTTACCTTGTCGGTAGCCTTTGGCTTTTTGCCGGTACCTTCCTTGATGACCTTGTACTGAAGGCCGCTTGGTAGGGTGACTACACCTTGTTTCTTGCTGTTGTCAGCGAGGAAAATCTCTCCTTCCTCCCTCATTGCAGCACCCATGGCAGCCTGCTCTGCTTTCTGCTGTTTCTCTATTTCTGTGAAATATTTGTCAAGCAGCTGGCTTGCCTCCTGGAATGAAATCTCAGGCTGTGCCCCGGTCAAAATAGCTTTTACACCTGCAACGAAGTCATCGAAACTGATGGTCTTGATGCCGGAAGAGAGCATATTGTGGGCTATGCTCATACCCAATGCGTAAGAATTCTTGTCCATATCTGTTCTGTTTTGAACGGCAAATATAGCAAATCTTCCCTCAACAGGCAAATGGCAGAACTTAGGCACTGAATCAATATTTTAAATATCTATGCAATATATTGGTATATAGTATATTATATCAATAGTTAGCGTATTTATTACGCATTGTTGCCGTTTCTGTTTGAATTGTCATACCTTTGCATTGACCAAAAGAATGACACTACGTATGACCGTACAGATGAATTCCGGCATTTCCGTGGATTGCGTGGTTTTCGGATTTGACGGAAAGGATTTGAAAGTCCTCCTTATCAAAAGGAAATATCCAGTTGAAGGCTTGTCTGCCGAGGACCCGAAGTTGCCGGGCGCAATGATTCTTGAAAATGAAACCATTCCTCAGGCTGCTTCCCGTGTGTTGGAAGAAAGCACGGGACTCAGCCAGATATACCTCAAGCAAGTAGGCATATTTTCAGACCCGGACAGGGTGAGTCCGGAAGAATTGGACTGGATATGCAAGTATCACAATATCAAGACGGAAAGGGTAGTTACGGTTGGCTATTACGCTCTGGTCAAACTGACCGACCGGATTATCTCCTATACGCTCAGAAGAGGCGCTTCTTGGGTGAGGGTGGATGATATCCATTATCTTGTAATGGACCATAAGAAGATTCTGGCAGAGGCTCTTCTGGCTTTGCAAAAGGAGATGATATTGTCCCCGATTGCTTTTGAACTTTTACCTAAAAAGTTTACAATCAGTCAGTTGCAGAATCTTTTCAGCGCTGTTACCGGAATCGGGATGGATAACCGCAATTTCAGAAAGAAGATTCTTTCCTCAGGTCTGCTCAAAGCAACTGGAGAGAAGGAGAGGGGAGTCGCCCATAAGCCGGCAATGTACTATGAGTTCAACCGCAGCTCATACAAAAAGGCAATGAAAGAAAGAACGGGCCTTGAGTTCATCAACAACTGGGCATATTGATATAACAATATAGTAATACTGTCGAAACTTGAGATAATTATGAGATACAGTTTGGGAATAGACGTTGGGTCTTCATCGGTGAAAGTTTCATTGATGGAAATCGAAACGGGGGAGTGCGTTGCCAGTGCAACCAATCCGTCTTCTGAAATGCCTATTGATGCACTTAATGATGGCTGGGCGGAGCAGGACCCGATGATGTGGTGGAAATATGTCTGTGAGGGAATCCGCTCCGTGACGGTTTCGCACAAGGCATCGGAAATCGCATGCATCGGAATTACATACCAGATGCACGGACTTGTGACCCTTGACAAGGATTATAAGCCTGTAAGAAAGTCCATAATCTGGTGCGACTCCAGGGCGGTATCTATCGGAGATGAGGCTCTTCAGACCATAGGAAAGGAAAAATGTCTTGAGCATCTTTTGAATTCTCCAGGTAATTTCACCGCGTCAAAACTAGCCTGGGTAAAACGCAATGAATCAGAGCTATATGACAGAATCGAAAAATTCTGTCTTCCCGGAGATTTTATCGCCTATATGCTTTCCGGAGAACTTTCCACGACTCAAACCGGCCTCTCTGAGCAGATTCTTTGGGATTTCAAAGAAGATTCGAGGGCCGATTTCGTAGCTGAGTATTACGGCATTGACCCTTGCAAGATTCCGGAACTGGTCCCTATGACAGGCATTCAGGCGAGGACTGATGCAAAGACAGAGCAGTTGCTCGGAATCAGGAAGGGAACCCCGATATCCTACAGGGCTGGTGACCAGCCCAACAATGCATTCTCGCTCAATGTTCTGGATGCAGGGGAAATCGCAGCAACCGGAGGCACCAGCGGGGTGGTTTATGGAGTGACCGATGTTCCTGAGGCAGACAAACTTTCGCGTGTAAACACCTTTGTGCACGTGAATCATACAAGTGCAAATCCTCGCTATGGAGTTCTGCTGTGCATCAATGGAACCGGAATTATGAACGCCTGGGCAAGGCGGAACCTGGGACAGAATATGGATTATGAGCAGATGAATGCCGCCGCTGCTTCCATTCCAGTGGGCTCCGACGGGGTAATCGTGCTCCCATTCGGAAACGGAGCTGAAAGAATGTTGTGCAACCGGAGTACGGGAGGTTCCGTTTCCGGTCTGAACTTAAACAGACATTCCTCAGCCCACATATTCAGGGCTACGCAGGAAGGAATTGCATTTTCGTTCAGATATGGCATAGACATAATGAGAGAAATCGGTCTGAAACCTAATGTCATCAGAGCCGGCAAGGCGAATCTGTTCCTTTCCCCTATATTCAGGCAGACACTTTCTACCCTTACGGATGCTTCTATCGAGCTTTTCAATACGGATGGCTCGCTTGGAGCCGCAAGGGGAGCAGCGCTTGGGGCAGGCTTCTACCGGACTCGTCAGGAGACCTTTGCCTTCTTAAGGAAAGTCGAGTGCATAACTCCTTGTCCTGAAGAAAGACAGAGGCTTGAAGAAGCCTACTGCAAATGGAAGAATGAACTTGAAAGGAAGTTAATAAATCTCTAATAATCAATACTATTATGGCAACAAAAGAATTCTTCCCACAAATTGGAAAGATCAAGTTTGAGGGAACAGCATCGAAAAATCCAATGGCATTCCACTATTATGAACCAGAAAGAATGGTCCACGGCAGGAAGATGAAGGATTGGTTCAAATTTTCTATGGCCTGGTGGCATACACTCTGTGCCGAAGGCGGTGATCAGTTCGGCGGCGGCACCAAGACCTTCCCTTGGAACGAGGGTGCCACACCTCTTGAAAGGTCAAAGAACAAGATGGATGCTGGTTTCGAGATAATGCAGAAACTAGGTATCAACTATTATTGTTTCCATGATGTCGATCTTATTGAAGAGGGTTCGAGCATAGAAGAATATGAGTCCAATCTTAAGGCTATCGTAGAATATGCCCGTCAGAAACAGGAGGAAACCGGTATCAAACTGCTTTGGGGAACTGCCAACGTGTTCGGCAACAAGAGATATATGAACGGTGCTTCCACCAATCCTGATTTCTCTGTTGCAGCGAGGGCTATGCTTCAGATAAAGAATGCGATTGATGCTACCATCGCTCTAGGCGGAGAGAATTATGTGTTCTGGGGTGGCCGTGAGGGCTATATGTCTTTGTTGAATACCGATATGAAGAGGGAAAAATTCCATATGGCAACGATGCTCCGTATGGCCCGCGATTATGCTCGTTCAAAGGGGTTCAAGGGTAATTTCCTTGTGGAGCCTAAGCCTATGGAACCTATGAAACATCAGTATGACGTTGATACCGAGACTGTTATTGGTTTTCTTAGAGCAAATGGACTTGACAAGGATTTCAAGGTGAATATCGAGGTTAATCATGCTACTCTTGCCGGTCACACTTTCGAGCACGAACTCCAGTGTGCAGTGGATGCCGGAATGCTCGGCTCTATCGATGCCAACAGGGGAGATTACCAGAACGGCTGGGATACAGACCAGTTCCCTATTGACCTGTATGAACTCGTGCAGGCAATGCTAGTGATTGTAAGAGGAGGCGGCCTGATGGGAGGAGGTACCAACTTTGATGCAAAAACACGCAGGAATTCGACCGACCTTGAGGATATTTTCATTGCCCATATTTCCGGAATGGACGCTATGGCAAGGGCCCTGCTGATTGCTGTAGATATTCTGGAGAATTCTCAATATCCACAGATGCTCAAGGATAGATATGCTTCATATGACGATGGAATGGGACGCAGGTTCGAGAATGGAGAACTCACTCTTGAGCAGGTTGCTGACTATGCCCGCGCCAATGGAGAGCCTGAACTTGTCAGCGGCAAGCAGGAATTGTTCGAGGCAATCGTAAATCTTCACATTTAAACACGGTTACAAAGATGAATAGTCACGCTAAGGAGAGCCGTCTCTATCTGTTTTTCATTGTTCTGGTGGCTGTCATCGGAGGTCTGCTCTTCGGATACGACACAGCAGTCGTATCCGGAGCGGAGCAGGCTCTCAGCCAGTTCTTTGCCGGGGCGAAGGATTTTACCTATTCCAATCTCCTTCACGGCTTTACGGCATCAAGTGCTTTGATTGGCTGTGTCATCGGAGGTGCAATCTCCGGTTTCCTCGCTTCCCGGCTGGGCCGTAAGAAATCCTTGCTGATTGCTGCTGTTCTCTTTTTCGTTTCTGCAGTGGGTTCCTGGTGCCCTGAAAGCGGTATTCTTCCTTATGGTGAGCCTTCTCTTACTCTCCTTATAGTATTCAATATCTATAGGATAATCGGTGGAATAGGTGTTGGACTGGCATCTGCGGTGTGTCCGATGTATATAGCGGAGGTAGCCCCTTCTTCCATCAGAGGAACCCTGGTTTCCTGCAATCAGTTTGCCATCATCTTCGGTATGCTGGTGGTATATTTTGTCAATTATCTCATACGGAACAATCTCGCCGATGGGGCTGACGCTATTCAGGCTGCAATGGTTCAGGTGGGGTGGAGGAAGATGTTCCTGAGTGAAGCTTTTCCTGCCGGGGCGTTTTTCCTCCTGATTTTCCTTGTGCCGGAGACTCCGCGTTATCTTGTCATAAGAGGCAGGGATGCTGAGGCCGCAGTGATTCTGAACCGTATCAACGGGGAGGTAGAGGGTGCTTCGGTGCTTGAGGAAATCCGTTCGACGGTAGTGGAAAAGAAGGAGAAAGTCCTCTCCTATGGCATTGGGGTCATTCTGGTGGGTGTGCTCCTCTCGTTTTTCCAGCAGGCAATCGGCATCAATGTGGTTCTGTATTATGCCCCTCGCATTTTTGCAAGTCTCGGATCGAGCGGTGATGCTTCGATGGTGCAGACCGTGGTGATGGGCATAGTGAACATCATTTTCACTCTTGTGGCCATATTCACGGTGGACAAGTTCGGAAGAAAGCCTCTGCTGATTATCGGATCGGTCGGTATGACAATCGGTATGGCTGCGTTGTCCGTGCTGTCCTTCTGCGAGCTTATCGGAGTCGGCGCTTTGATTTTCATCATAATCTACACGGCTTCCTTTATGATGTCCTGGGGACCGATTTGCTGGGTACTCATTTCGGAAATATTCCCGAATACAATCCGCTCACAGGCAGTTGCTATCGCAGTAGCTGCACAGTGGATATCCAACTTCTTGGTTTCCAGTACTTTCCCATATCTGTGCGACTGGTCCGTCGGTGGAACTTACTGCATCTATGCAGTTATGTCGTTCCTGTCAGCCCTCTTTGTCTGGAAGATGGTTCCGGAGACCAAGGGCAAAACACTGGAAGATATGTCTGCCCTCTGGCGTTCGCATTGACGGAATCGCCCTGCTACATCCCTGGGGTTGCCTCGGACTCTGACCGGATGCTTTCGATCTGCTCGATAAGTTCTTCAGTTGAGAGGATTATCTTGCGGCGGATCTTGAGTCCGATGGCTCCTCCTATGATTACGCCAACTCCCATTCCGCAGATGAAAGGAAGTTCCATTCCCTTGGTGGAATCGCTCATTATGATCTCCGTAACTCCGAAACCTATCCAGAAGAGTATCATAATAATCCCGTATTTCAACCAGTTGACATAGAACATCTTGAACTCTGTCAGTCCTTTTGCTGCTGTGACCATATCGCTGTTCATATCAGGAAGGTGTCTGTTGCAAAGCACTGTTGCAATGACGCATATTACCATCATCAGGTCGGTAAGGATGACGAACCAGATGCTGAGTCCTGAGTAATATAGGCTTGGAGAGAGGATTATTGCAATGGCTGCAAAAATATAGGCCATAGAAGATTGCCTTTTCAGGGATGACAGGCTTGTCTGGTATGCCTTCCGAAACATTTTCTTGTTGATAATCGTTTGATTGTCAATGATTCTGCGGAGTTCCTGCATCTGCTCCTTCATTTCGAGCAAAGTATCGTTGTTGTCCATCTTACTGCATTTTTTTAAGTTGTTCACGAATCCTTACAAGACGGATTGAAACATTTTTTGTCGATATCCCGACGATCTGGCCGATTTCTTCATAGCTCAGGTTCTCAAGCCAGAGCAGGACGATTGCTCTGTCAAAAGGTCCCAGCTTGGCAATCCTTTCCCTCAACATTGCTGCCTGTCGGGACTGTGTATTGGTCTCGTCGAAAAGGTCGATGTCCATATCCAACTGCTCAGTCCGCAGTCTGCGTTTCTGTTTGCGCTCGTAGGAGATGCACGTATTCAGGGATACCTTCCATATCCACGAACTGATTGCTGCATCGCCTCTGAAAGAGTCGGCGCCTTTCCACAAGTTGATGAGGATCTCCTGGAAGAGGTCAGCAACCTCGTCCTTGTCGGATGAAAACATATAGCAGACCGTATATATGGTCCCCTTATGCTTTCTGATAGTCATTTCAAATTCAGTTTCAGTCATTCTTGTTTTTTATTTTGCTCATTAGACGCGCATTTCTCCTAAAAACTACATTTTCCCACGCAAAAATCATAAAAGTTGGATTCCTCCCGGCAAAGATAGCAAATCTTCCCTCAACAGGCAACTGTTGTCATTGACAGTAATGCATCGTGTATTCTCAGAATGAATAGCGAATGCCGAATCTCAGATCGAAATTAAGTGGCTTTGTCCTGTAGATGGTTTCCACAGGACTCTTGTTGTCGAAATACCAACTGATTCCCGGCTGGATGAATATTCCTGTTGACCTTATTATATTGAATTGAAATCCTGCACTGAGATTGACTGACCATTGGAGAGGAACCACTCTCAGGCTCTCTGCAGTTTTGTCAATGACTTTCCCATTTGATATATAATCAGTCGAGAGTTTTCCTCCTACACATTTCTCCATCATTCCTCCTGTGCTGACATAAAGCCCGATGAATCTGGTTTCAAGGAAAGTGTAATTCAAATTGAGAGGGATTCCTATATAATTGAGTTTCTGTTTGGATACATAAGTGTATTTATCGCTTCCGGATGTCAATTCTGATGAAAGAAGGGTGTAAACAAGTCCGGTTTCAAGAGAAAGCTTTGGGAAAAACTCCCATCTTACGTTCAATCCCGCTCGCAAAGGCATATGATGCTTGGTTTGTGTCATAACCGGCATCTCTTTCCCGTTGAGGCTCATTATACCTGCCGTTGCGCCATTGGTATTCAACTCCAGACCATCGTTTCTGGAAAGAAAGAAGGTCTTGTAGCCATGTGAAGTGCTGTTGCTTCCAACCCCGTTGCCATATGACAGGCTAGTGGATATTTTGCCCTTTCTTTCCTTTTTATATGGTATGTCATAGCGATGGAATTCTTCATTTATAGGATGGCTCTCCTCTGAAATCATTGGGTTCTGAATATTTCTTCCATCGTTATTCTCTTTATTTTCAGTTATTTCTTCTTCGTCCTCAAGAATTTCTTCTCCGGCTACTAAAATGTCTTCATCGTCTTTGGTAATTTCCTCCACAACGGCAGCATCATTCCGAACATTCATCGCCAGGAGTTTCTTGGCTGTCGGAATCTCCTCATTCCATACCCTATTTTGCCCATTGTTACTAAGAACCTCTATCCTATCATCGTCAATTCGTTCTTCATATCCATTTCCCGATACATCCAGAAGCACGAATATAGCCATAGCAGCCGCAACGACACTTCCTGCCACTCCGCTCCACATCAAAATGGACCTAACCCTCCTTTTTCTTGTCATAGTGGCATTAATGTCCTCCCAAAGCCCTTCCGACTCCGGTATTTCATACCCTTTGAATCTGTCGCTGATCCTATTGCTCCAATCTTCCATATTCGTTTATCCTTTTTGCGAGAATTGCCTTTGCCCTATGAAGTTGCGATGCGGAGGTGCTTTCGCTGATACCGAGTTCTGCAGCCGCCTGTTTGTGTGAATAGCCGTCGAACACTACGAGATTGAACACAGCCCTGTATCCGGGCGGAAGCTCTCTGATGAATCCAAGCAGTACATCTAGGGGAATTCTTTCAGGATTCGCATCCTCTTCAGGAATGTCCTGCTGGATATCATCATATCTCATCAATGGACTTTTCTCCTTGGTTTTCAGATGTTTCAGCGATTCGTTGATGACTATCCTCGTCATCCACGCTTTAAGAGATCCCTCACCCTGCCACCTGAATTTGTCTATCGATGAAAAAATTTTTATGAAACAGTCGTGAAGAATGTCCTTGACTTCCTCATTATCACTTATATAGCGTGAGCATATAAAAGACAGGGAGCCGATAAAGCGATCATATAGCTGCTTCATCGCCACCCTGTCACCTTTCCGGATGAATTCAATCAAATCTTTGTCAGAAGTTGCCATTCAGGTCCAAGCCCTCCGGTGTTTTACTCAGATTCCGTCACCCTCTCTTGTGCAATAATCGAACTGGTAAGTCTTCTCTCCACTGAATGAATTCCATTTTAAGGTGAGTTTCACTGTTTCGCCTTTTGTATCAGGTAAGTCTTTGAGCCTGAATGCGATGTATCCATCACCCAGTCTGTCGTTCCAGTCTCCGTGGGCATTGTGCCGGAGTTCAATCTCGTATGGGTTCTCTGGATTTCCTCCATAAAGAAGGTTCAGTTCGTGGGCAATGGACGGGTTTCCGAAATAGGTCTGGAAACGCATTGTAAAATATCCGTCCTCCACTACCGTTGTCCAGTCCCTGAGGATTTCAATCGGATCGTTGCCGTATTTGTCTTCTTCCTCTAAAACTGGATAAGGTACCGCGTTCTTTGTCCTTATGCTGTCAGTCCAATTCATTTTCACTGCCTTGTCATAAGGGGTCGGATCCTCGTCCACTTCGGTGAAATTCACGAACGCCCTCACTTCTTTTCCTCCATAGAGTGGTTTTGTCAGGTTTGTAACCTTGAGGGTGGTCTCGTCATCGAGCTGGAAATAGGAAGATGACGCATCCTCGGTGGTCTTGATAGTCACCATTGCGTTCGGATAGAGAAGTTCCATCCCGGAATTGTCTTGATGGTTGCAGGCTGTTATCAGCGGCAGAACTGTAATTGCTGTGATAGCCATTCTTTTGATTGTACTTTTCATAATTCTGATGCTTTATAATTACTTTTCCTTAATGATTTTCAATTCAGGTATCTTATGCATTCTTGATTGATAACAAATATCAGTCCTTTATAGGGCGCAGGAATAATTTCTTCCTCCGCCACATATATAAATCCCGGTTATACGGAAATCTTGCATCAGAAATCTCAAAATGCTCCTACATAATGCTGTAATGGTTGAACGAATATTTTCAACGTTCGGAAAAAGCCCGAACTATTGTTCAATCACATCATATTCGTATTTATTTAGAGGTTGAACTTCGCCACTTGAGAATGAGGTCTTTAATAATATCCTCAGGGAGCCTTTTGTTTTCTTTGGCCAATTCTTCTAATTTGTCAGCTGCAAGATATGCCGGGATAATCTTGTTCAAGACTATCTGGTCCAGAACATACAACAAACCGTGTACTTCAATATTGTCATTTTTGGCTCGAATAGTCAGAGACTTATCACCGGTTAATATTGCTGCATTTATTTTCTTGGCACAGAACCATACCGCACAATCCTGATACGACACGTTTCCCCTAGTGGATTGCTTCAGATTGAAAATATCTTCGATTTCAGCTTCAGAAAACTCAATAACTTTCAATTCTCTTCTCGCCTCATATTCCAAAACAGTTTCCTTCTGTCCTGCTTTTTTTAACTCTCTGATGACAAAATCAACGGTTGTTATGTCAAACGGAAGAAGAAAGAAATCCCTAAGCAACCCCATGTGAATGAGGTCGATGAATATGTTCGTATCACTGACAACAAGTTTTCCCATATCTCACTACACATAAACCTGACGAATGTCACTTTCCGGAACCTGAAGAAGAGAGGCTGCCTTGGAAAGAGATATTATATCACCAGCATAAGCTTTATAAACAAGACTTTCAAATCTATCTGACTTCTCGTCTCCTATGCGGGATTCATCAATAATCTGTTTGAAACGAGCATCCTTATTCTTGCGTTGACGGTATCTGATATAACGGCTCTGCGGTATCATTTCAAGTTTCATTGCCTTGTACATAAGCGCATCAATTGACACACCGTACAGCATCTGAAGATCTACAAACTGATCTATATGAATCGGCTTGCTTGATATATCACCAACTGCATCTTTGAAGGTGTTTCTTGGAATCAATACCTCATTGGCGAACAGATGGCACAAAGATTCAATTTTCTTTTGAGTAAGGTTATCCGAGAATTTCATAAGAATATGCCCCAATTCGTGAAGAGCAGTAAACCTTTTTCTCTCAGGGGTGAAGTTCTTATTCAGAACAATTACCGGGCTTCCGTCTGCGCTACCACTCAATCCATCAAAATCTTCAGAGGCCTCAGTCTCCACCACCAATATGCCGTGTTCCTCAAGAAGACCGATCACATTGCTGATGCCGCTTGAACCAAGGTTCCATTCCCTGCGAAGACGCTCTGCAAGTTTATATACAGTGTCTTCATCCGATACAACCGTATCGTGAAAGTTCATTGAAAAACTGCGTGAAATGCCACACAAATCTTCAATTTCGTAGTATCTCTCAATACCATCCTTGATTTTCCCGATAATCATTTTCTTTTCAGTCTCAGTCATTTTTGCTTTTTTGCGAAACGAAATACCTTGCAAAGCGACAGTGACCGGTTTGAAAAAATAATCAGGATCAACACCCAGCACATCACACAAAGCATTAAGCACGGTGCTGTTGGGTAACATCTTACCTGCCTCATACTTGTACACAGCCTGAGGAGATACGATGCCATCCATCTTTGCTGCTAAGGCAGCCATTGAAAGCCCATTCATTTCACGGGCGCTCTTTAATCTTAATTTGAATATATCTTTAAGTTCCATCTTTTGGGATTTGTATTCCGGTTTGCAAAATTACAAAAATTAATCAAATGTAAACCAATTATCGGAAATAATTACATCATTTTATCGTAGGTAGTTCTGGCGGATGTAAAGGGTGAACTTGCGGGCAACCCTGCCCGAAGATGCAGAGCGCCGTCACGCTGAAGATGATGATTGCTTTGTTCATTTTCCGGTTATACGTAAATCTTGCATAAGAAAATACTCTTTTTTGTCTTCATTGCTTGAACCCGAAAATCACCTGCCATGGCAATGTGCCCTACATGTTTCTGAGAGGCTGCCTTCCTATGGCAGGTGAGGACATTTTGGCCGAACCTGCCATAGTCACCCCCATCAAAGCGGCCTGAGTGGCATCCTCCTATGGCAGGTGATTTTCGACTTGTGTTAATCAGAATTTAGTAATATTTGAGGATTACTTACCGGAAGGCTTTAGATTTCAAACAGTTCGCGGTAGAAAGGAAGATTTTCTTTCATAAGGATGTCGATTGGCATCAGGTGGTTGACCTGGGGCTCGTCCTGCTTGTAAAGAAGATGGTTGATGGTGGATTTGATTGCGTTGAAACCTTGTAGTTCGGGCCTTTGGCAAAGCAGGGCGGATATGCTCCCGTCTTCGAGGCATCTGCGGTTGTTCCCGGTCAAGTCGAACGATACAACGATGATATTTCGTATCCCTTTGGCTTTCAGCAGGTCTGCAATAATATAACCCCTGGAATTGAGCACTGCAATTCCTTTGATATCCGGATTTTCCTTCAGGAAAGTCATTACCTCCTCTTCGTTGTCATCAGGGTTAAGAACTGAATATGAGGCCTCCTTCACGCTCCTTTTATCCCCAGATGAAGAGAAATAGTCGAGAAACCCCTTCTTCCGTTCCAAAGAGTTGTTGGCTTTCCTGTTGCCTATACGTTTTGCTCCAAATATGGCAATCCCGCTTTCTTTCGGAGTCAGACTTCCAAGAAGCCGTCCGAGGATGCACCCACAGGCATATTGGTCGGTGGTGTATGTGGTAAGAGGGCTGGTCCCTTCGATTCTGGAATCCACGAATATATATGGAATATTCTTTTCTTCGAGCCCCCTGCACAAGACTATAGTTTCCTCAACGAATGTCGGACCTATGATAACCGCATCTGGTTCGCTGCCTTTCAATTCGGAATATGCACTCCGGCAGGAATAGACGTCAAACTGATTGTAATAGTGAAACCGACAGTCTATACTGATGTCCCGATATTCGTGGAGCGCGTGCTCGAACCCGTTCTGGACGGCTCCCCAGTATTCCCCTCCCAGTGCAGTCGGGATGACAATGTCGATTTTGTATTCTTTCCTGAGAGATATGGCGGAAGCGTGAATGTTGTATTTATAGTCAACCTCAGCAAGGACTTTTTCAACGGCAGCCCTGCTAGATGCCGATACATTTCCTCTGTTGTGAAGAATCCTGTCAACCGTACCTGCTGAAACCCCCGCCATTCTGGCGATGTCTTTTATCTTTATTTGTTTTGCCATAGGTGTGGAAATGTGTATCCTGTGTTTGTGCAAATATTGCAAAATATATTGACAATTCAATATTTATTTATATTTTTGTGAAAAAATGTGTACGAACACAGTTGATGAAAAAAGTTTATGAATAAAGGAAATTTGTTTGATCTTACTGACAGAGTTGTCGTTATGACGGGAGCGTGCGGAGTCCTCGGACGTTCCATCGTAAAGTATTTTGCAGCACAGGGAGCCAAGGTCGTTCTTCTGAGCCGTGAAAGGTCAGCTGAACTTGCCGGGACTTTGGTTGATGAAATCAAGGCTGACGGAGGTGAAGCTTGTTATTTCCCGACAGATGTGCTTGACAGAGCCTCGCTTGAGAAAAATTACGACCAGATTATGGAAAAATACGGGAGGATTGACGTCCTTCTGAATGCGGCAGGTGGCAATATGCCTGCGGCTACGGTTCCGCCAGACAAGACTATTTTTGACCTGGACATCGATGCAGTAAGGAAGGTTACAGAGCTGAATCTTTTCGGTACCATCTTGCCTACCACAGTTTTTGCAAAGGCTATGGTGCAGCAGGGCAAAGGTTCGATCATCAATTTTTCGAGTATGTCGTCTTTCCGTCCTCTTACGAGGGTTGCAGGCTATGGAGTTGCCAAGGCAGCGATCAACAACTGGACTAAATATCTCAGTTCGGAACTGGCTATCAAGTTCGGTGAGGGCTTGAGAGTCAATGCAATAGCTCCTGGATTCCTTCTGACCGACCAGAACCGCACGCTTCTGACCAATCCGGACGGGAGCCTGACTGACCGTTCGCGTGCCATACTCGGCCACACCCCTTTCGATCGTTTTCTCGAACCTGAAGAACTGTTCGGCACATTGCATTATTTGGCCAGCGACGCTTCGGCTGCCGTGACTGGCACCGTCGCCATAGTTGATGGAGGATTTGATTCATTTTCAATATAGTAGTTATGTATTTGATGAAAGAAAGCTGGAGGTGGTACGGGCCGAACGACCCGGTGAGCCTCGACAATATAAAACAGGCCGGTGTGACGGATATCGTTCACGCCCTGCATCATATTCCTAACGGAGAGGTATGGCCGGTGGAGGAAATTCGTGCCCGGCAGAATATGGTGGCTGAAAAGGGTATGGTGTGGAGTGTCGTGGAGAGTGTGCCTGTTCATGAGCACATAAAAACCCGCGAAGGTGAATATCTCAGATATATAGACAATTACAAACAGACCATCCGCAATCTTGCCGAGTGCGGTATTCACTGCATTACCTACAATTTTATGCCTGTGCTTGACTGGACAAGGACCGATCTGGCTTATGAAATGCCGGATGGAAGCCGTGCATTGCGGTTTGAAAGGGCAGCTTTCTTAGCCTTTGACCTGTTCATTCTCAAGAGGCCGGCAGCGATGCAGGAATATTCAGAGGAGGATATCGCCAAGGCCAGGGCGAGATACGAGGCTATGACTCCTGAGGAGGTCAATCTGATTACCCGCAATATGATAGCTGGTCTTCCAGGCAGTGAGGAAAGCTTTACCCTGGAGCAGTTCCGCCAGGCACTTTCCCGATATGACGGTATTGATGCAGAGCAACTTCGCTCCAACTTGGTTTTCTTCCTGCAGCAGATATGTCCTGTTGCTGATGAATGTGGCACAGAAATGGTCATCCACCCTGATGACCCTCCTTATCCGATTCTCGGGCTGCCTCGCATCCTTTCCACCGCTGAGGATTTTCGCAAGTTGGTAGCTTCCGTTCCGAATCCTTCCAACGGGCTCTGTCTGTGTACCGGCTCGTTTGGAGTGAGGGGAGACAATGATTGCCCTGCAATGATGCGGGAATTCGGCGACCGCGTAGGCTTTGTGCATCTTCGCAGCACCAAACGCGATGCAGAGGGCAATTTCTATGAAGCCAACCTTCTGGAGGGTGATGTGGATGTCTATGAGATGATGAAGGCCGTCCTTGAGGTGGAACAGCGTCGCAAGGTTCGTCTGCCTCTTCGTCCGGATCACGGTCACCAGATGTGCGATGACCTAACCCGCAAATCCAACCCAGGCTACTCCTGCTACGGTCGTCTCCGTTCCCTTGCTGAACTGCGCGGAATTCAGGCCGGCATCATCGGCGGAATGGGAGTGTAGAAGAGATATATAACTGATAACCAATTTAATATGAATAGGGCTATATTGACTTCCGTGATAATGTTGGGCAGCGCCTTCTCTCTTGGCGCCACTGTTGACTATGTGCCAGAAAAAATGCCGAAAGCTGGTGAACAGGTGAAGAAATTCACCCTTCCTTCCAACAAAATGTACAAGAAAGGATGGATTGACTTCAATAAGAACGGGGTGAAGGATATATATGAAGACCCGACGGCTGACCTGGACGCAAGAATCGAGGACTTGCTTTCGCAGATGACTGTTGACGAGAAAACCTGCCAGATGGTCACTCTTTATGGTTACCGCAGAGTCCTGAGGGATGATCTTCCTACCGAGCAATGGAAACAGCAATTATGGAAGGACGGAATAGGTGCTATCGATGAACATCTGAATGGTTTCTACGGTTGGGGCCTGCCAACAGGAGAAAATGAAAATTGTTTCCCTGCTTCCAGACACGCCTGGGCGCTGAATCAGGTACAGAGATTCTTCGTAGAGGGAACCCGTCTTGGAATCCCTGTTGACTTTACCAATGAGGGAATACGTGGTGTGGAAGCCCTGGTGGCAACAAATTTTCCTACGCAATTGGGCATCGGTCACACCTGGGACAAGGAACTTGTCCGTCAGATAGGATATATTACCGGACGTGAGGGGCGTCTTCTAGGATATACAAATGTCTATGCTCCTATCCTGGATGTGGGAAGGGACCAGCGTTGGGGACGATATGAGGAAGTATATGGAGAATCTCCTTTCCTCGTGGCTGAATTGGGAGTGAATATGGCCTTGGGACTTCAGACAGATCACCAGGTTGCTGCAACCGGCAAACATTTCATCGCCTACTCCAACAACAAGGGAGCTCGGGAGGGAATGGCAAGGACAGATCCTCAGATGTCTCCTCACGAAGTCGAGAATATTCACGTATATCCGTGGCGTGAAGTTATATCTAGAGGAGGTCTTCTGGGTGTGATGAGTTCATATAACGATTATGACGGATCCCCGGTTCAAGGTAGTTCGTACTGGTTGACAGACAGACTCCGCAATGATTTCGGATTCAAGGGTTATGTAGTGTCGGATTCGGATGCCGTGGAGTATCTGCACTCTAAGCATCACGTTTCCAAAAATATGAAGGAGTCTGTCTATCAGTCTGTTATGGCTGGCTTGAATGTCAGGTGCACATTCCGTAGTCCGGATAGTTATGTCCTCCCGCTTCGGGAACTCGTGAATGAAGGTGCGATTCCGATTTCTGTGATAGATGAAAGAGTAAGGGATATTCTCAGAGTTAAATTCATCGTAGGACTTTTCGATGATCCTTATCAAAGAGATTATGCCACAGCTGATGCAGAGGTCAATAGTTCTGAGCATAACGAAGTGGCTCTCAAGGCATCCAGGGAGTCAATCGTACTTTTGAAGAATGCAAACAGCTCAACTCCGTTCTCTTCTGATGGTAAATGTCTCCCGTTGAATGTTGAAAACCTCAAGAAGGTTGCAGTGATAGGACCGAATGCTGATGAGACTTCCTTTGCACTGACACATTATGGCCCTTGTGGAGTGGAGGTTACATCCGTGCTCAAAGGCCTGAAAGATAGACTGGAACCGTCTGTAGAGGTCGCTTATGAAAAAGGATGCGAACTTGTTGATGAGTCCTGGCCGGAATCAGAAATAATGCCGGTCGCTATGACTGAAGATGAATACAGGATGATGAGCCGTGCAGTTGAACTAGCTGCAAAGAGTGATGTTGCCATTGTTGTCGTAGGAGGTGGAATCCGGACCTGTGGCGAAAATAAGAGTCGTTCTAGTCTGGACCTTCCGGGACATCAGCAGAAATTGCTCGAAGCTGTCCACGCCACAGGGAAACCGATGATAGTAGTTCTGATCAATGGTCGCCCTCTTTCCATCAATTGGGCTGACAAATATGCAGATGCGATAATCGAGGCCTGGTATCCAGGTTCACAAGGAGGCCGTGCTGTGGCTGAAGTCCTGTGCGGAGACTACAATCCTGGCGGAAAACTCACGGTGACATTCCCGAAAACTGTCGGACAGATTCCGTTCAACTTCCCATACAAACCATCTTCACAGGTTGATGGAGGAGTCACTCCTGGATTGAAAGGAAACCAAAGCCGTGTCAACTCAGCTCTTTATGATTTCGGATATGGTCTCAGTTATACTACTTTCGAATACTCTGACTTGAAGCTTTCTTCGTCAAGCATTCTCCCTGATGGGAAAGTTGATGTGAGTTTTACCGTAACCAATACAGGAAGCAGGGAAGGCGATGAGGTCGTCCAGCTTTATGTGCGGGACAAAATCAGTTCCATAACCGTATATGAACTCCAGCTGCGTGGCTTTGAAAGGGTCAGCTTGAAACCAGGAGAAAGCAAAACTCTTTCCTTCCATCTTGATGCAGACAAACATCTTAGTTTGCTGGACAAGGATTTCAAAAAGGTCGTAGAACCAGGTGAATTTGAGATTATTGCTGCTGCTTCGTCGAAGGACCATAGGCTTGTCTCGACTCTCGTGGTTACAAATCCGGATGGCAGTCTGCCTGAAAATATGAGATACGACCTGAGCAATTTGTCTTCTCTCCGTTTCCCTTTCAAATACAAGAAGGGCGAGGACCTGATTTTTGCAGTCAAGGAAGGCGAGCAAATCTCAAAATTGAAAATTGGATGGAGTCGTGTACAGCCAGGTTCATCATTCGAAATTTCGGTTACTGATGGCGGAGGACAGTTCAAACCTGTCTTCTCTTCACAGATAAAATCAGGAACTTATGAATATGAATTTGACGCGGTGAAGGCATCCGAAATCAAGATTTCAATAACCGAAGGTCTTGTTTTCTTCGAGTCCATTGAGTGTGATGCAATCAAATGACAGTAAAATGAATTATCCGATGAACATATTCTGTTTGATGCTGTCAGGGCTCCTTGCTTTGCCTTCCTGCAATGTCCAGGGGGGGGCAAAACTACCGACAGAAGATGACAATTCGAATGTCAGGGTATATGAATATGCCCCTTCAGTTATACCTTCCACCTTATATGATGTAAAGGTAAATGAACAATGGTCTTTTGTCCTTCCTACCGATGAACATCATCTGACCGTATTCTCTTGTGATGGCCCCGTAAAGGTAGAAGTCAATCCGCTTGCTGAGAACATATCTTCAGCAAGGGTCCTGCCTCTTTCCAGTGAATATGACTGTAAGATTGTTGATGGAAAAGTTGTTTTCCATATGGAACCTGGCGAGAGGGCAGTTGTGGAAATCAATGGAAGCGAAGAAAACAATCTGTTTGTATTTGCCAATCCTTTAGACGAACCCGTACCTTCTTCCGACCAGGAAATAATCCGTGTTAAGGAAGGTACTGTTGTCGATTTGGGGACCGTTTCCCTGAAAGATGGACAAACTCTGCTAGTGGAGGGCGGGGCAGTGTGCAAAGGTGCGGTAAAGACCGTTGATGCTTCCAATGTTTCTGTCGAAGGTTATGGAATCCTGGATTCAAGAGGCGTGGAAGCCAGGGGCATCACTTTTGACAAGTGTTCAAATGTCAGAATCGATGGTGTGACTCTTTTGAACAATGTCAACTGGTCCACATTCATTTCCCAATCTTCAGATGTTGAAATCTCGAATTACAAGGTTGTTGCGACTGCAACTGAAAAGAACAACGGTAACGAGAATGATGTCCTGGACATCCTGGGATGTACGGATGTATCCGTGAAGGGTTGTTTCGGCTATTGTCACGATGATGTCTTTTGCATCAAGAGTCATAAGTGGTCATACCAGGGCGAAGTCCGGAACGTCGTCTTTGACGACTGCATCGCGTGGAACTACCTCAGCGGCAATTCGTTCGTGATTGGAGCCGAACTCAACCAGAATGTATCAAATGTGACATATCGCAACTGTGTAAGCATCCACAGTGCGGGGGCCACAGACCCGTATCCTTTCTTCCGTGGTGGTGTTTCAATACACAATTGTGCCGCGGGATTGGTGAGCGATATCCTTTTTGAAAACATCGTTCTGGAAGACTGCAAGGAATATGGCATCTATATAGATATCCGCAAGTCAAGTTATGATATAGGTACTGGAGTTGAATATGCTCCCGGTACGATTGACGGAGTGACTTTGCGCAATGTCGCATTTCTGAAAAATGCCAAACTCGGCAATATGTTTTCCGGCTACGATGACTCTGAACATAAGATCAGGAATCTTGTCCTTGACAATATCAATATAGGCGACATCAAGATTGATGAAACCAATTTCATTTCTTATTTCAAATCATACAGAACCGATTATATCATAAAATGATGAAAAAGCTCAGACATTGTTATTTGTTGCCGGCCCTTTTGTCCATATGGGCCTGCTCCTGCAACAAGAATGTTGGAGGAAACCAACCTGTGGACGATTCGCTTCCTTCTGCCACAAAGGTCGAACATTATGTTTTCGAACCTTCACTGCAGGATTCGCAGTTGTACACTGTAAAGGTTGCGGATGAATTTGCCTATGTCTATCCTACTTATGAAGAGCATATTTGCTGGTTCGGAGTTTCTGATGACGGATATGTGAGAGTTGAGGTTTCCCTTCAGGGACAGAAGATAAACAAGGCCGATGTACATCCTTTTGCAATAGATTACCAGAGCACCATCGAGAATAATAAACTGATACTCTATTTGAAGCAGTATGACAGGGTATGCGTTGAATTCAATGGCTCGATTGAACAACCTCTGATGATATTCGCCAATCCTATTGACGAAAATATGCCAGCGAAGGATGATCCACAAGTCAAATTCTTTGAAGGTGGGAAGGTGCACGCAGCGGGACAAATAACCCTTACAGATGAGTGCAAAAGGGTCTATATTGCTCCTGGTGCCATCGTTGACGGGACTATTTTCGCAAAGGATGTAGATGGAGTGGAGATAGCTGGAGGCGGCTTCCTGAGGACAATTGATTGCGCTCGCAGCCACACAGATTTCTACCAGCCTTTCTCCATAGCACTTAACGGATGCAAAGGATCTGTCGTAAAGGACATTACGAACATTTCGAATTCAGGAGGTTGGGTGAGCCTGTATACCAATTGCGATGATTCTTATATCACCAATGTGAAATCCCTGGGTATCAATAAGACAGAAGGGCAGAAGACAAACAATGATTCGATGGATATAATCGGAGGGAAGAATGTACATGTTTCAAAATGCTTCCTTCGCGGACACGATGACTGCTACTGCCTTAAATCTCAGAAATTCAAGCTCAAAGGAGATGTGGATGGAATTTATTATGAAGACTGCATAGGCTGGAATGTTGATGCAGGTAATACTTTCGAAATCGGATACGAGACTCAGATTGACATAAAGAATGTCCATTATAAGAATATATATGCAATCCATTCCGGAACTTCCGGAACGGATATGAGACGTGCTGCAATTGGTATTCATAATGGAGGTGCCGGTACAATCTCAAATGTAACATACGAAAATGTTTATATGGATGATGTTCAGGAGTTTGCAATCTTCATCGCTTGTCTAAAACATAACTACAACATTGGTTATGATGACAACGGACAGGCATTGCTTTACAGTCCGGGACATATCAAAGGTGTAAGCTTGAAGAATGTCAATGTTTTGAACGTCAGGCCTTCCAAAGGATATTGCGTTCTTCTTGGATATGATGATTCCCATCTGGTGTCCGATGTTACATTCAGTGGTTTCCGTTATTTGGACCGCGATATCCTTTCATTGCAAGACAATGTATGGAAAACGAAAAAGTATTATTCCGAAATAAATTTTGAATAATGATGAAGGTCTTGAAAATAGCCATAGCAGTGTTTTTCTCGTTGCTTTGTGCAGATATGTTTGCCCAGAATATGGTAAGTGGAACCGTCACTGATACTAACGGTGAACCTCTCATCGGCGTAGGTGTCTCTTATTCCGGAACCAATATAGGTGATGTCACTGACATTGACGGAAAATACTCAATCAAGCAGCTTCCAGGAAAGAAGTTGAATTTCACTTTCTTCGGAATGGTATCCCAGAGCATTCTGATTGACAAACAGACTTCATTGGATGTGGTGATGGCTGAGGACAAACTTGTGATTGAAGATGCCGTTGTCATTGGATATGGCTCTCTTTCAAAAAGGGATCTTACCAGTTCCGTCAGTTCAGTCAAGTCCGAGGACCTTGTGAAAACCGGAAGCAACAGTATGGTGAACGCCCTGCAGGGACATGTTGCAGGATTGAGCATTACATCCCAGTCGGGAGAGCCAGGAGCTGGTTTCAATATCAAGATCCGTGGCAATAACTCCATAAATGCTGGTACGACTCCGCTTTTTGTAATTGACGGAATGCAGATGGATGTTTCTTCTTCGGAGGTTGCAACTACTTCCTCAACGGGTACAGGCAGTTTCGACCCACTTGCTTTCCTAAATCCTAACGACATAGAGTCGATCGAGGTGCTGAAGGACGCGACTGCAACTGCTATCTATGGAGCCAGGGGAGCAAACGGAGTCGTAATCATCACAACCAAGAGCGGGGCCACAGGCACGGATAAGACTATCGTTAATTTCGATGCCAGTGTCGGAATATCCAATGTTCCGAAATATATTGAAATGCTTGATGCACAGGAATATGTAGATTATAGGTTCAACCGCCGTGACTATGGATGGACAGGATATGGAGTGGATTTGAACGGAGATGGAATTAAGGATGATGCTCCGATGGATGCGAGCCAATACAAGTATTACGATTGGCAAAAGGAGCTGTATCGTACAGCGGTGACTCAGAACTACAATATTTCTGTTAACGCCATAGCCAACCAGAGAACTCAGCTTGTGGCAAGTTTCGGCTATCTGAACCAACAGGGACTGATTCGAAACAATGACTTTATTCGTTACACGGGCAGACTGAAATTTGACCACGCTATAGGAAGTCGCGTCAAGGTCGGTGCAAGTGTCAACTATGGGCGCAACATTTCCAACGGTGCTGTTTCTTCAGGTGGTGGAGAACTTGGCTACAGCGGACTCATTCAGCTGATTTATCTCAAGAGACCGCTTGAATTCTATACAGATTCGGATACTTCTGAAAATACCAACGGCTATCTTCTTACTGACTGTGTCACAGGTGAGACTTATAAGAAAACAGTTTATTCGAAGGTTACCGGCAATGCTTATGTTGAGTGGAAGATAATTCCGGATCTGGTATTCAGGGCTCAGGCTTCCGGAGCGACTTCCAATTCAAAAGGAATGGAGTTCTATACTAAAAACACTGTCTGGGGCTATTCCAAGAACGGTTATGCTAGAATCAAGCAGGTAGATACTTGGAATTACAACGCTTCTGCAACCCTGACTTATCGCAAGACTTGGAATGATGTACATAATTTCGATGCAATGCTCGGAGGGGAATTGAGTGCCTATCATAGTGAGAATATCACCAATGGAGCATATGACTTTTCAGAGGCATCAACAGGTGTTTTCGACATTGGCAAAGGTGGTGTTCAGGAAAGAGTTGACGAGAATTATGCTACTAGTTCAAGAATGTCCGTGTTCGGAAGGGTAAACTACAATTATGCGCAGCGTTACTATATCGGATTCAATATGAGGGCTGACGGTTCATCCAAATTTATGAGCGGAAGCCGCTGGGCATATTTCCCTTCTGTCTCAATTGCATGGAGGTTGTCCGAGGAACCTTTTATGGAGAATGTCTTATGGATGGATCAGTTCAAAATAAGGGCAAGTGCAGGTTCTTCAGGGAATGACAGGATTGCAAATTATGCCCCAATGGCCTTAATGTCCACCAATTATTATGCAATCAATGGAACAGAGGTAATGGGTATGGCAATGTCGAGTTCCGCAAACAGGAAACTCAAATGGGAGACTACCTGGCAGTATGACCTTGGTCTGGACCTAAGTTTCTTCCACAATAGAATAGATTTGTCAGCCGACGTGTATTTCAAGGATACTAGGGATATGCTTTACCTTGCAACAATTTCTGCCCAGTCCGGATTTACCCAGCAGTGGCAGAATCTTGGAAGGGTGACCAACAAGGGTATTGAAATAAGTCTCAATACTCACAATATCGACAGGAAGAATTTCCAGTGGTCCACGAACATCACTTTCGATTTGTCCAGAAACAAAGTTATGGACATCGGAGGTACTCCATTCACAAGCGTCAATATCGCCCACGGCGTGATGGCCAATGACATATCAAGAATAATGGTCGGGCAGCCTATCGGTGTTGGATATGGATATGTATGGGACGGAAACTATCAGCTGGATGATTTCATTGCAACGGACAAATGGGGCAATGTCTTTGATACTCCATCGGAGATTGTGACTTCAGATAACTATGATTCTTTCAAGTATACTCTCAAGGAGGGAGTTACCACCATCAATTCTGTAGCAGTCCAGCCAGGAGACCGCAAGTACAAGGACCTTGACGGAAACAATGACATCACGTCTGCGGATAGACAAGTAATCAGTGATTCGAATCCGGATTTTACATTGGGATTTGGCAATACATTCAATTTCAAAGGATTCGAGTTGTCCTTCTTCTTCGAGTCGGTGGTTGGACGGGATATTATGAACGAATTCAAGATGAGGTCAGAGTCCGGCCTCTCCGGCGGCACCCAATTCAACAACCTCACGAAAGACTCCTGGTATAACAGATGGACGCCTGAGAATCCGACAAATACATATTCCCGCCTTCTCAATCAGACCAATACCTGGGTGTCATCCTATTATGTTGAGGATGGGTCTTACCTGAGGATGAAGAATTTCTCATTCGGCTATGTCTTTGATACTCCGAAGCTCAGGAAGGCCAGGATAAGTTCCATCAAACTGTATCTCAATGGAGAGAATCTCTTTGTCATTACCAAATACAGCGGAATGGATCCAGATGTCAGTACTTCAAATCCATTGTTCACCGGCTTCGACAGGATGTCCTATCCGAAGGCCAGAACATTTACTTTCGGTATAAATATGTCTTTCTAAAGTGGTGGTTATGAAACGATTGATTTTTCTTTACATACTCTGTGCAATGATGGCGGTCTCATGTGAGAATGCTCCTTTCCTTGAGCAGAATCCATATTCCCAGACTTCTCCTGAGAATTTCTATAAAACGGAGAGCGATATGCGTTCTGCACTGATTTCCTGTTATGAAGTAATCAATGGACATAAGATTCCTGGTGCATCCTATGTCCAGAGAGGAAGTTACGGACAGGGACTCCTGTATGTGATGAACGGACCTTCCGATGACATCGTCGCTGCGACCTCGTCATCAGACGAAGGCCTGGAAATGTACTGGGCTAACTATATAGAAAGTACGCGTTGTGTGAGAGATGTATGGAAGGTGATGTACACCGGCATAAACAGGTGCAATACCATTCTTCACTATGTGGATTTTCCTCAAATGAGCGATGAGACCAAGGTGCAGTACAAAGCTGAGGCGAGGTTTTGCAGGGCTTTCTTCTACTATCATCTTGCCTGGCTTTTCGGTGGAGTCCCGATTGTTACTGAATATGATTCTGCAGGAGACGAACCACGGTCTTCTCTTGAGCAAGTGTATTCGTTCATCCTCGATGACCTGGATTATGCCTATCAAAATCTTGAGACCACGGGCATACTTCAGACATCTTCAGCCAATAAGTACACTGCTGCGGCCTACATTGCAAGAATCTGCAATTATCTAGCAGCCTGTGGGCACAATAAGGTAGGCGCCGACCTTGTCGCTGAGCAGCCTCTGAACGATTTCTCTTTTGTGGAAAAGACGGGAACAAGCGGAAAGATTATGGAACAGGAACTGTGGGAGAAATCTAAGGCAGCATGCGAAGATGTCATAATGAATTCTCCGTACAGGCTCATTCCTGATTATACAAACCTGTTCCGGGAAACCACAAAGTCAGAACAGTATGAGGAATGTCTCTTGCTTGCGGAGCAGCCTCTTTCTGGTACCGAGGGTTATTGGCCTAACTCATACTATCTGCCAACTCCGGTCAACAATGGAATGGATTCTCCGAATGTCTATGGAGGTCGTCACGTGCCTACTCCGAGGGCCTTCTATATGTACCATCCGAAAGATCCTCGCAGGGATCATAACTTCACCGGCCGTCTTTCTGATGGAAAAGAGGCTGTGACGGTGGACGGATATACCTACTGGAAGCCTAACAAACAGCAGACTGTGATAGCTTCTGTCCCTATTGTCGATAATTCAGGAAATCCTGTTCTTGATCCGGTAACGGGTGAACCTCAGACTGAAACCAAGGAAATCATCCATCCCCTTTATGATAATCTTGAGACGCAGACCTATCTGCCGATTTCTGGCATTCAGTTATGTCCGGGCAAGTATCGTCTCTGTAATTTCTCGGAGGTTCAGCACAACTATCAGCAGCACGCTGTGTCAATTCCTCTTATGAGACTTGCTGACGTTTACCTTATGTATGCAGAGGCTCTTTACTGGACGGGAGATGAGTCTGGTGCGCGCAGTCAGCTGGATGTCGTGCTTTCTCGTTCCGTAAAGGATCCTGTTCTCTTCAATGAAATCAAGGCGAGCTACCATCGCGATGATTTTATCGATGAACTTCTTGAAAGCCGCGAGCGAGAACTCATTTTCGAGTGTTCCCGTAAATTCGATCTCATAAGATACAATATCATAAATGAAAAGATTGCTTCCCTGGACGAGGATATGGTGGTCGAAAAACGTGGAGAAGTGGATGATAAATTCTTGAAACTTCAAAGTGACGGTTACCTTCATATGAGCATTCCTGTGTTGAGACGCAATTGGAATACTGATGTATATTTTGACAATACAAAGACAAATTACAAGATATGGCTTCCGATTTCGGAAGAACAGATAGGCGTAAACCATAAGCTTTCACAGAATGCCGGATGGGGAGCTGTCGTATCGGAATAAAATAATAACCAATCAATCAATACTAAAATGAAAAAATCAGTTTTGTTATTCTGTGCAATGGCTGCATTAGCAGTTTCTTGCCAAAAAGAGCCAAAAGGACCTGTTTATCCGGTTCCTGAACCAAACACCACCTACAAATTTGAAGGTACGGTAGCAACTGAAGGCTTCACCTGGAAGACAAATTCCGCAATTGGAGTCTATTCTGCTATGGAGGATGTTAAAATCATCAACAAACCAGCCTACATCGAAGGATATGTTGAAAATATCGCTCCTGTCATTGATGAGGAAACGGGAGAGAACATCAATAACTATACTCCTTCTCCTTACGATGGGAAAAATATCGGAGTATTCAACTCGCAGCCGATGGACCTGGTCCAGGGAGAGAATAAATTTATGATCTATTCTCCTTACAGTAAGGACCTTGTCTATAACAAGGGAATCATTTATGGTTTGAGTATTGATGATGCTCAGAAGCAAGTTGCTCCGAATGTGGCGGCAGACTGCTTTGCAATGGCATATTGCACAGCCATCCCTGGAGTTGACGAGACTTTCAAGTTTGAACTCAACCCGGTTACGGCTCTTGCCCAGGTTTCCATTACCACGACTGAACTTACAGGTTATTCACCTACAAGGGTGTCGATTTATGATGATAACAACACCCCTATGGCTGGAGGATTCAACCTCAATCCTGAAACTTTGGAAATCATACAGACTGGAGAGCCTCTCAATAGGGTGTCAGTAACTGTGGACCAGCCTGTTGCATTGACCTCCGGAGCCGTTCAGAATATCTATCTGAACATTCTTCCAGTAGATTTTACAGGCAAGGAATTGTGGGTTATCGTTGAACTCCAGAACCAGGACGGCAGCAGCCTTACCATCCCTACCAAACAGAAAGACCTCAAGTTTGTTGCCGGACAGACTACAAAGATTGACCTTTCTGGCCTCAATACTTCGATGAACGGTGCAGGTGACTGGTATGTCGCTTCGGAAACCCGTTACCTCGCAGGCAATGGAGTCGCTTACGGTGATGCCAATACATATTTCATCCAGTGCAAGAATGGAACTACCTACACTGGTGCAACCTATACTCCTAATCCTGACATCCCTGATGAAGTTAAGATAGATATCCGTGCCCGTGGAAACTTCTACAATGCAGTGGATCCACGCGGAGCTACTTTCGAATGGGCGACCAATGCCGCTGGAGTTGTATATACCTGCAGAACTGCCGGATATGACTCTGTAATTAGTCCAGATGGCTATGAGTTCAGCTATGACGGAAATTATACTGTAACAGTGAAGAATGTCAGTGCTCTTGCTGGTTCTCCTATCCTTCTGATGAAGAAAGATGGCAAGACTCTTTGGGCCTGGACGTTCTGGAATATCGCTGCTGACGGAACCAAGGTTGAGGCTTATGACCTATGTGGCTACAAGGTGGCTCCTATGGAAATCGGTATTTCTTCAACCCAGTACGATACTTGGACTGCGAACAAGAAGGGAACCAATCCGGATGTTATCTACAGAACAGCTAATTATTATCAGTGGGGAAGGTCTATGCCTGTGTTCTGGACTTCATATTGGACTTTGACAGGTGGCCACGATGGCTCGAATCCTGTTACAAGCGAGCAGTGCATGGCTATATTGTCAGATCCTCTGACAATTGCTCAGTCTCTTGAAAATCCTGTTGGACTGATTCTCAGTCCTGTTGATGCAACTGACCAGGCAAACTGGTGTTCTGAGCCTAACAACAAGTTCTGGGGTAGTACTTCGGGTGATCTTGAAAAAGAGGGTATCAAGTCTATTTACGACCCTTGCCCTAAGGGCTGGAGGGTTCCGGATGCCATCTGGGCGACTAGGATTGGTGAAGAATATCCAGATGCCAATTCCATTGAGTATGTGGATAATGCAGGTTATCCTGGAGTAAAGATCGGCGGTGTTCAGTTTGTTTGCTGCGGTTATGGAAATGGAAAGACAAGTACAAACGGACGTCTTGCAACTATGGGAGGCGGTGAGAATGGTTCCGCTTCTACTTCGTCACACGGCTTGTTATGGACCAATGTGTCCGGAAATACTCAGGGCAATGCTCTGTATGTCAGAAGTTCAGCTTCCAAGGCAGCTCCGAGACGCGCCACCTACAACAAGAGTGTCAGCGCTCCAGTCCGCTGTGTACTTGACACCGACAATAGGTAAAGTCCCGAGTGTAATAAAATGCATAGAATAAACAATTCAGATAAAAATACTATATGAGCACTTATATGACTCCTGAAATTCATACACTGAATTTCGAAATAGATTCGGCTGTCCTTTCTGCCTCAGCAGGAGGTGCTTATGGAAATTCTATCCAAAGGTCATTTTTAAGTCAATTCGATGTTGAAAATGATGAAATGAATATATTATGAAAAAATTACTGGATATAACTTTGGTAGTCGCCTTTGCTGTCTCTATAGTTTCTTGTATCAATGAGGAAATTGCAGACAATGGGGCCGTAGGGGAGTTGGATTACAGTACTTTGCGCCTAGTTAGCCATAATCCAATGACTAAAATAACCGTTTCTGACAAGGACCAGGAGAATAATTTCTATAAGTTCAACTGGTCTGCGGAAGATGCGCTTGGAATATTTGCATCTAAAACACAGAATTCAAAGGCAGAGATTACTGAAGCTGAGAGCGGAGTGTTCGAGGCTCCGGCATTGGTTTCTGAAGGAGAGTCTGTCAATATTTATTATCCTTACAAAGATGCGGCTTCCGTTGAAGGTGGGATAATGACTTCAGAACTTGCTCCGGAGCAGATACAGAGCATTTTAGGGGAAAGTGCTGGAATGTTTTCGAATGGATTTGCCTATGCTGTGGGTACCGTTTCTGACGGACAGGTTGATTTTTCTCTCGAGCATCCTTTGGCATATTTCAAAGTGGATGTGAGTTCTTCCGCACTGGCCTCATATAAGGTCGTTTCTCTCTGCCTTGTAGATAAGAGCGCCTCTCCTAAACCGCTTTCAGGAGAATTCAAATTCGACTGGTCAACATCCTCTCTGGAACCTACGAAAAACGCTAAGCCTTGGGTGCAACTCAATGTCTCCTCTCCTAAACCATTGTCAGATGGTTCCCAGACATTCTGGTTCTCAAGTTTTCCAGCTGATTTTGCAGGCTCTGAAGTATGGCTGGCCTTGAATCTGTATGAGGACGCTACAGCTACATCTGTAACTCTTCCACTCAAATTCTCCAATGTCAACCTTAAGGGCGGATGTATCAATGAGATTGTACTCAAGGACCTTACCCTGAATGACAACGATGCCTCACAGTGGTTTGAATCCGTTGAAACGAGGGGATATTCCTGCCTTGGTTATGCATATGGAGATGCCAATACATATATCATCCAATGCAAAAACGGGTTGACGATTACAAATGCTACTTACACTCCGAAAGATGAATATCCGGGATCTGTGACCATAAGTACAAAGGCTAGGGGAGACTTCAGAAAAGTCGTGGACCCTCGGGGCGCATCCTTCGAGTGGGCTAAGGTGGGAGTAGCTGGAGAAAATGGGAACGGTACAGGAAGTAATACTTATACTTGTGCAGTTTACAATTACAAATCGAATGATATCAAGCCTACGGGATATAAAATCAAAACATCTGAAAATGCAGAAGTAACCATTGAGAATTCCTATGCCATTGCAGGTTCTCCTATCCTGCTGATGATTAAGGACAATAAAATACTGTGGTCCTGGACATTCTGGAACATTGCGGCAGATGGAACAACCCTGCAGGCGGTAGGAAAGTATTCTCTTGCCAATATGGACATAGGACAGGCTACAACTAACATTGAAATCTGGACGAAGAACAATAGAGCGGACGGAAATGTAGATGTGGCATACAGGACCATCAACTATTATGTTTGGGGACGTCCGATGCCAATCTTCTATGCAAATGATGCAAAGCCTTGCGAGTATTATGGAGTCTACACCAAAGGCAGTGTACCTGGTGTGCCAGGACCACTGTCTGTGGAGGAGTCGATTGCTCATCCTGTCGGTATTATCTACAAAGAATCAGATAAAACAGGGACTCCGATTCTGCAGTGGCAGACGGATGAAGTCGGAGACCTTTGGGGCTGTGTTTCTTCAAAAGCGGATGCTGTTGGAAAGAAGACAATTTTTGACCCTTGTCCGAAAGGATGGAGGGTAGCAGATCAGATTTCTTATACTGATGTCCTAAATGATTCCTCCCGCCAATTTGATTCGACCAATAAGGGAAGGTACGGTGTCAGAGCTGATGGCAATTTCTTTATCGCCTGCGGAAGATATGCCAACAATATGCAACTTGCATCGAACGGCACAGACTATTATTGGAAAACCGAATCGACAGGTGTAAACGGAGTGACATCATATGGCGTTAGATGGACTAACAGGATAGGTGGTGCGACTATGAATCAGCCATATGAGTTCCATTTTACAGTAGATGGAAATACATTTGCAATGAAACAATTGAACAGGGCGTTCGCAGCCCCGGTAAGGTGTCAGAAAGACACCGACAATAGGTAAATATGAGTTTTCGGTTAGTAATGTATGCGATGATTCCTCTTCTGGTGCTGTCATGCACCAGGGGAGGAGTTATCATCAATGTGAAGCCGGAGGGAGATACTCCAGCCCATAAGGTGAGGGTACAGCCGGTTGCAGATGGGATTTTTCGCATATCGGCTACTGATGCTGCGAGTTTCCCGAAGACCAAGTCTCTCGTAATAAAGGAACAACCTCGTTTTTCTGAATATAAGGTAAGCGAAAATGGCGATACGGTGTTTGTCTCTACATCGAAGGCAACTGCATCAGTGCTGAAGTCAACCGGTGCGGTTTCTTTCTTCTCTTCAGATGGAAAGCTCCTTTTGAAAGAGATGTCGGGTGGAGGAAAAACATTCTTGCCTTCAGCCGCTCCGGATGCCCGTTTCGGGTTTACTTGTACCTTTGAGTCCCCAGACGACGAGGCTTTTTATGGACTGGGACAGCACCAGAGCGGAGAATATAACTACAAGGGAAGGGATGAAATCTTGTTCCAATATAACTCCAAGGTGTCCATACCTTATATATATTCAAACAAGGGATATGGTCTCTACTTTGATAACTATTCCCTTGCAAAATGGGGTAATCCTGCTGATTATCTGCAACTTACGGATGTTTTTGCTGTGAGTGACACGGATGGAGTCCCTGGTGCTTTGACAGGAACCTACACTCAGCAGAACGGAAGTGTATATGTCCGCAGGGAATCGATTGTGGATTTCAGTTTCCTGAGCCGCGAAGATAAGCTCTCCCACGTGGAGAATGTCCCCGATGAGGTAAGGCTGAAAGGTGCTTCAGTCGTGTTTGAGGGAGATGTGAAGGCGTTGGAGTCAGGAAGATATGATTTTTCTTTGTATTATGGTGGATATGTGAGGGTGTTGTTGGATTCGGAAGAAGTGGTGCCGGAGAGATGGCGCGCTGCCTGGAATCCGAATACCTGGAAGTTCTCAGTTGACTTCAATAAAGGTGAAACTAAACATCTTCGCATTGAGTGGAGACCGGATTCAAAGGATTCCTATTGCAGCCTGAAGGCTAAACTACCTATATCTGAAGCTGAACGGGGACTTCAAAGGTGGACTTTCGAGGCCGCGGATTGCATTGACTGGTATTTCATAGCCGGAGAGACTGCTGACCAGGTGGTTAAGGGTTACAGAACTCTTACCGGTAAGGCTCAGATGATGCCGAAATGGGCACTTGGCTATTGGCAGAGCCGTGAAAGGTACAAAACTCAGGACCAGATTCTCCAGACTGCTGCAGAATTCAGGAAGAGGAGACTCCCGTTGGATAATATCGTTCTTGATTGGAATTACTGGAAGGATGATGCCTGGGGTACTCACGAGTTTGATTCACTGCGCTTCCCTGATCCTAAGGCTATGGTGGATTCCCTGCATGGGATGAATATTAACATAATGATATCTGTGTGGCCGAAGTTTTATGTAGGTACAGAACATTTCAACGAATTTGATTCAAAGGGATGGATGTACCCTCAGGCAGTGCGTGACAGCATCAGGGATTGGATTGGTCCAGGTTATATGTATTCGTTCTATGATGCATATGACGATGGCGCCAAGAAATTGTTTTGGAAGCAGATATCAGACCATCTGGTTCCCCTTGGTTTCGATGCCTGGTGGCTTGATGCAAGTGAGGCGGGCGTGTGCAAATGCACTGATATCCAATATCGAAAAGATCTTTGTGGGCCGACATCCTGTGGAAGTTCAACCAAATATTTTAATGCTTATCCGCTTGAGAATGCCAAGGCTGTCTATAACGGTCAAAGACGGGATGGAGATTCGAGGGTGTTCATCCTGACAAGGTCTGCCTTTGCCGGCATCCAGAACTATTCCACTGCTGTGTGGAGTGGGGACATAGCTGCCCGCTGGGAAGAAATGCGGGCTCAGATAGCAGCAGGTCTGAACTTTTCAATCTGCGGTATCCCATACTGGACTCAGGATTTGGGCGGATTTACCGTCGAAAGCCGATATATTGCAGCTCAGAATCTTTTCAATCGCACAGGAGAAGTCACTCCTGATGAGGAAGAATGGCGTGAACTCAATGCCAGGTGGTACCAGTTCGGCGTATTCTGTCCTTTGTACCGAGGGCATGGCCAATATCCTTTCCGAGAGATATGGAATATAGCTCCTCAGGGTCATCCTTGTTATGAGTCCTTCGAAAAATACACACGGATGAGATATGCCTTGATGCCTTATATCTATTCTCTTGCAGGGCTTGTCCATTATGAGGATTATACCATTATGCGTCCTCTTTTTATGGACTTTCAGTATGATGCGGCAGTAGGCGATATCTCCGACCAGTTTATGTTTGGGCCTTCATTTATGGTCGCTCCTGTATGTGAGTATGGTCAGAGGGAAAGACGGATGTATTTCCCTGCCGGAAGGTTGTGGTATCAGTTGGAAGGTTCTACAGTCCTTGAAGGAGGTAAATGGGCCCTTGTGGATGCCCCATATGACAGAATACCTGTTTATGTACCGTCCGGAGCAATAATTCCTAAGGTTGAGCCTATGCAGTATGTGGATGAATTCCTGCCAGAGTCAATGACAATCGATGTTTATGCGGGCAATGACGGACAATTCACTCTGTATGAAGACAATGGACTTGACTATGCTTACGAGGAAGGAGAAAGCCGTCTCATTCCTTTCAAGTGGAATGATGCAGGCAGGACACTGACTGTCGGAACTTCTGAAGGTCAATATACCGGTGATCCGGAATGGAGGACATTCAGATGCAGGCTACATACTCCGGAAGGAGTAATTGCGGCTGAAGATGTCAGATATGAGGGTAAATCAATAATAGTTAAATTTGATTGAATATGAAGACTTTATATTCATTTGCCGGGGCTTTTGTCCTATTTTGTTCCTGTCTTTGTTCTTGTTCGGGAAAGGAAGTCCCTTCAAACGGGAAGGAGACAGAAGATCTTCCTGAAGTGATGGTGAAATTTATCTCTGAAGGCTCCAAAGAAACCTTCCAGATTGCTCTTCAGGATGAGACTGTACCAAGCAAATATTTCATAGTCTCTCTGAACCACTACAAGGATTTGTCGGAAGAAAAATATATGAACCTGTGGCGCATCAACGGAGCAGTCCTCGCCCTTTGGAAGGACGGCAACTTTACCACTCTTGTGGACAGGTTGCTTACCGATGGGGAAAATGAGTGCGTTATCCGGGATTATTCTGACGAGTCCACAATGGCAGATTTTACAGGAGGATTTCACGGTGACGAACGCATTGACATCGAGGAAGGATGCGGCGTGGAGTTCCTTGCTGACGGGAAGCCTGTAGATACTTCTGCCTCTTTCGAATGGCTTCCTTGCAGCAAGTTTAGTTATCGTCAGTTATCTACGCTTCACAAGACCGGTTCCAAAATCAATGGCTCCTTTGTCGCTTCTGATCATCGGAAGATTGCCATTCACGAAAAGGTCACTACATTCGAATCGTCTTCATATGCAACCCGCAATTCACTTACTTTTAGCGAGTCTCTTCCTATGTACTGGTACTGTGGGATTTGCTGCATCGGTCACAACCTTGCGGACAGAGGCTGTAATGAGGATATGAAAATGGTAACATTTGATTCTAGCGGAGATAATAAGCTGGATGCCGAAGGCAAGTGCGAATTCTACGCTTGGCACGACATCAACGGAGTTGAGGTCTTCATTCAGGATCACGTCCTTGAAGGCGCTACAGACCTTCAGACCAGGTCGTTTATCTGGGATACGGCCAATTATGCGAAATATTACAAGCGTTTTCCTTCTCGTGGGGGATATGAAGTATCTGCGGGGGAGTCGTTTGTTTCGGAAATGATTGTTAAATTCGCGGTCAGGTAATAATTAAAAATTTTATACAAAAATTTATACGGAATGAAAAGATTGATTTGTTTGCTAGCTGGGGTTCTGGCTCTTGTTTCTTGTTCGAATGAAAACATCATCAAGGTTGAATGCCCGAAACGTCCTGCAGGTCAGGAGGATATGGTCGGTTTTGCGGCTCCTGCCCTGGATACGGTCAGGATTGGTTTTGTGGGCCTGGGTATGCGTGGACCGGATGCTGTCAGGAGAATGACATATATCGAAGGGGCCAGGACAGTCGCTCTGTGCGACCTTCGTCAGGACAGGATAGACTATTCACAGCAGATTCTTTCAGGAAGGGGCTGTCCCGCCGCTGCAGAATATTGTGGGGAGAATGGATGGAAGGAACTTTGTGAGAGGGAAGACATTGACCTCGTGTATATATGCACTGACTGGGAAAGTCACGCCAAGATTGCTCTCTATGCAATGGAGCAGGGAAAGCATTGCGCAATAGAAGTTCCTGCTGCGGTGAGCCTGGAGCAGTGTTGGGAGCTGATCAATGCCTCTGAGAAGACCAGAAAGCATTGTATGATGCTTGAGAACTGCTGCTACGACTATTTTGAACTGACTGCCCTGAATATGGCCCAGAAGGGACTTTTCGGTGAGATAGTACACGCTGAAGGAGCATATATCCACAATCTTGATATGTATTGGGATGAATATTGGAACAACTGGAGGCTTGAGTTCAACCGTACCCATCGCGGAGACTGGTATCCTACCCACGGCCTAGGCCCTGTCTGTCAGGCCCTTAACATCCACAGGGGAGATAGGATGACACGTCTTGTAAGTATGGATACGGATTCATTCAACGGAAAGAAAACCTGGAAACAGAAGCACGGGGAAGATGTAGATTTCGCAAACGGCGACTTCACGACCACTTTGATTGCTACCGAAAAGGGCAAGACCATTCTTCTGGAGCACGATGTCCTGACTCCAAGGCCATACAGCCGTCTGTATTCCCTTACAGGTACGGAGGGTTATGCCAATAAATACCCGATTCAGGGCTTTATGATCAATTCTCAGGCTGCCCCTGAAGGCGAAATTGACATTGAGAACCTCAATGCCCACAGTTTCGTTCCTGATGACGTGAGGCAGAAGCTGATGCAGGTTTACAAACATCCTCTTCTGGAATACTATGAACAGGAGGCCCGCAGAGTCGGCGGACACGGCGGAATGGACTACATTATGGATGCCCGTCTGATTTACTGTCTCCGCAATGGCCTCCCGCTGGATATGGATGTATATGACCTCGCTGAATGGAGTTGCATTGGGGAACTGTCCCAGATTTCTCTAGAGAACGGTTGTGCTCCTGTGGAATTCCCTGATTTTACGCGCGGTAGCTGGAACAAGGTCCAGGGCTACCGTCACGCATTCTGATTTTTACTTGAGGATCTTTTCGCGGAACCAGATGTCGTTGGCCTCTTCAAGTTTTGAGGAGAGGATTACGCAAAGGCTGTCGAAAAGTTCCTTGTTCTCGTTGATATCCAGGTTGTTCATCTGATAAGGGTCTTCCAAGTCGTTGAACAGGAGTACTCTGCTGATGGCTTTGTCCCTGTTGATTGCAATTTCCATCGTGTGAGTTGCGGTCTTTATGCCTCTGGCGACAGGGAAGAAGCCACGCACCAGTCCGTTTTCATCTTTTTCACCATTGACATTCCTGATATAGAGCACGGATTCAGGTGCATCGCATTCTTGCCCGTTCTCCAGAAGGATGCCTGAAAGGTCTCTTCCTTCAGCGCTTTCCGGAATCTTGTCTCCAAGTCCGGCAAGTGACAGGAGTGTAGGGTATATGTCTATGGAACTGAGCAGGGTGCGGTCAACGTGAGGGCGCAACTTGCCGGGATATCTGACGATAAACGGGACATTGAAGGATTCGGTATAAATGGAATTCTTCGGATCGCTTGTGCCCTGGCTGCACATTGTTTCTCCATGGTCTGAGGTGAAGACTATGATGGTGTTCTTGTCAAGACCTAGTCTTTTGACTTCGTCCAGAAGTCTGCCGAATTCTCTGTCCACTCCGGTTACATTTGCAAAATAGTATCTTGCCGCTGGAGCCTTTTCAAGAGTGGTGTCGGCATTCGCCCTTACATATAAGTCTTTGTACGACAAGTCTTTATATAGATTGTAATCTTCTTCCATACAGTCATCGAGGCTTTCGTATGGGCTGTGTGGAGGATTGTATGCAAGAGCGAGGAAGAATGGGGCTTCAGGATTCCGCTGACCTGAGGTGTTCCTTAGAAACTCGATGGCCTTGTCTGTCTCGTGTTTTACGGAATATTCTTTTATGTCGTGACGTTTACCTTCTGTGTCCCAGTAATGTGGTTCCTTGTGGACGTCAAAGGTACCGTATGAGTACCAGTAAGAAAAGCCGTGCCTTTTTTCTGGCGGTGTATATGCATCCCATTCGGGCCTTCGGCTGCTGACATATTCTCCAGGATGCTCGGGATCGTTCGGAGTAGGGAAGTCTGCGTGGAGTTTACCGATGTAACCGCAGCTGTACCCGTTGGCGGACAATACGTCGCTGATGCATATCGCATCCTCTCTGAGGCTGCTTTCTGGTCTTTCGGCCATACAGTTGAGTGTGATTCCGCTTCTTTCCGGATACATTCCTGTCAGAAAGATTCCTCTGTAGGGACTGCTGAGTGGGCAGTTGCTCATCGCGTGAGAGAGCACAACGCTTTCTTTTGCGAATGAGTCAAGGTTCGGTGTGTGTACCGGGTCTGCCTTCCATTCGACGTTTGACGAGAATTCAGGCTCGTTCCAAAATGCCATGGCCTGGTTCCTGAACTGGTCCGGAAATACATAGATGATGTTGGGTTGTTGCTGCTGTGAGGCCGCGCATCCGACAGCGGCCAGTGACGACAGAGGCAATAGATATTTTTTCAGTGTCATTTCTGGTGGTTTGTGGATTACTTAATTCACTCTGACAAAGTTATGTTTTTTTTGATTATGTGACTGCATTTATAAACTCTTCGGGGGAATAAATTGCAGGGTAGCTGATGCTAGATAATTCAAGCAGGTGCCTGTCGCGGGAAACAATTGCCTTGCATCCGTTCTGCGTGGCACAGGCAATCTGAACTGCATCTTCGAAATCGTCCAGGTTATATGTCTGGGCATTGCAATATTGCTGATAGTCCTGTGGAAGAATGGTAAACAGCCGTGCAATGTCCGATGGCTTCAGAGAAGGAGCATATTTATGTGTGACATAAAGCACATTAACGGCAGAAAGCAGTGAGATGCATAAATCAAACTGCGGATTCTGTCCAATCTGAACTATGGTTTCTGCATTATTGTCGCCCATCCTTCCGGTGAAATAATCCAGAACTACATTTGTGTCGATGAATACTTTTACCGGTTCCATATTCTTGCTAGCCTTTCATCATTATCCAAATCTTCCACCTTCGGGCAAGAGGCGATGCCGGCATATTTATGAACGACATCGTCATAGACCGACGGCAGACTTACCCTCGGAAGGGAAGTGGATTTTCTGATATCCTCATCTACAAGTAGTTCAAGATAATGTTTTGCGCTTATTCCAAGCACGGAAGACCTCTGCCTGATTTTTCTGCTCAGGCAGAGGTCCAGACTATACGTCGCACCAGAGTCTTCCAACTGTGACGGCTCACTATTCTCTGTGTATCCACATACAAGTCCACTTACGTCTTCCACACCTGTTATCCGGACACCAAGAACCTTTGAAATCTCCTCCAGCAGTGCTATTGTGAAATTATGCTTCCCACTGAGCCATTTGGTCACCTCAGAAGGATTTTTGTGCATCAATTCAGCGAATTGCTTTTTCCCAAGTCCGCATTCCTTCATCGCTGCCTCAATCTGCTCTGCAGCAATCTTTTGCCTTGATAAATCCCTATCTTTCATACTATCGACACAAGTTTCGCAAGTTTCGCAAGTTTCGCAAGTTTCACAAGTTTCACAAGTTTACAGTTCTGCAAAGATAGGGAATTTTATATATATGGCAAATTTATTTATAAGTAAAATTATGTTTTAGCAAAGATGAGGCAAAATTCAGATGTCACACAATGACTACGGAATATACTTCAGATGGTGATTTCGGTTCGGACCAGGTGTGGTCTTGAGCCAGTTACGCAGGATTTCCCTCATCTGGTTGAGGATATCTTCGTATCTGGACTCAACGGCAAGGTTGACCGTTTCACCTCGGTCATTTTCCATGTCATAGAGCTGTTCGCGGTAGAGGCCTTTGTCATAAAGTACGTATTTGTAGCGTGGAGTACGGACCATCCAGCCTACGGTTCCGGAGGTTTGCTTGAAATTGGTTTCGGTAATGATATATTCCTGGGTGGATGTAAGCTCCTCTGCTGCACTGCGCCAGCTGACGCCCTTTCTGCCGTGAGGAAGCTCAGCTCCGGTGAAATCGCATATCGAGGGCATAAGGTCAATTCCGCCGTTGATAAGCGCATCATTGACCTCTCCTGCGTTTTTCCCGTTAGGGAGGCATACAATCATAGGGACATTCGCAACTTCCTCATACAGAGCAGTTTTCTGATTCCATTGGTGGGCTCCGTAGCCGTCTCCGTGGTCAGATGTGAACACGATGACGGTGTTCTTCCAGAGATTCTGCCTGTCGATTTCATCGACGATGACTCCGATTTGAGCATCGACAGCTTCAATCAGCCTGCAATATGCATTGCGGTAAAGTCTCCAGTCGTCGGGACTGTAGTCCACGCTAGGGTAGAGAGCATACCTGAGTCCTTGCTCATAGCGGAGGACCTTGGCGTCATAAGGGCCGACATTGAAATTGTCCGGAAGATTCGGGCAGTCTTTGACAGCGGCTGTAGGCACATCAGCGTGAGGAGTTCTCTGGCCGCGTGCAAATTCACATATGTTGTGAGGGTTGATGTATGAAGCGACCAGGAAGAAAGGCTTGTTTTTCTTCCTGGTACGCAGATAGTCAACGCACGCTTCTGCAAGGCCCTGGTCACCGTTGTCCTTGATGTTCCTGAAACCGAACTCTCCGTCGGGGATTGAAATGGTATTCACATGCCATTTCCCGGCATATACGCAGTCGTAGCCCGCATCTGCGACAACTTGCCCCAATGTATTGTGCCTGAGCGAATCTACAAGCGGCATCTCGTTCTCGTCCATCCCGCTTTGGGAAGGCATGTAGCCCGTGAACATTGCTGCGCGGGATGGGCCACTGAGAGGGAAGGAGCAATAGGCATTGGTGAAACGGACTCCGTGCTCTGCCAGACGGTCCATATTCGGAGTGTGCAGGTCGGTATTGCCTGCACAGCTCATCGCTCCGGCCCAGTGCTGGTCGGTCATGATATAAATCACATTCGGTTTCTGCTGGGCTGCAAGGGCTGCCGGAACCGCCGCCAAAGTGGCTGCATACAGTAGTTTCTTATTCATGTTTTTACGGTGTTGGTCGTGCTTCTATTTTAGGAACTGGTACTCTCCAGCAGGGAGTGTGAGGTAAAGGGTGCCGTCTGTGGCATTGACCTTGATGCTTTCCAGGAATACCTTCCCGTCACGCATTACCTTCCAGTTTCCAGCTGCAAGGTCAGTTACCAGAACCTTCAGTTCTTTTGTCATTTTGCCAGCTACATGGATGTCCTTGTCTGAAAGGGTGAAGGAGAATGCCTTGTCTAGGGTCTTTGAATCACGGCAGAAAAGCACAGCTCTGTCGGCAATGATGGCTCCTACAACCTCCTGTGCATCAATCCTTTGAACAGGGAGGTCCTTGCATCCTGCATCGCCAACCTGGATCACGTTCAGGAAGCAATCTTCATCGGCAGGGTTCTTTGGACAAAGCTCAACCCTCCATTCCCCGCGCTCGTTGCATGGATCGGGACGAGATGTTGCTTTATTTGGATAGTTTTCTCCGAATACCCAGAACTCCTTGCCTTTCCCTCCGACCTTTTCCATTGAAAGGTTCTGAGCCTGAGGCAGAAGCACGCTGCAAAGCATCTGGCCGGAGTCCCCGTCCCGGGTGCGGGCAATCCTGAATGAAGGTAAGGTTTTCTTGCCTTTTGCTGGGTAAAGGGCAGGCTCTTCGATGCTATGAAGCAGGAAGTATTTACGGAATGAAGGATCCGATGAAACGACGTGGTCGTAGATCACCATTGCAGCCGGATGCTCCTCTAGACCGAGGTTGAGGAAGGCAAAGCTCCTGCGAACATCCTTGACTTTGGCAGAATAGGCCTTTGTGATATCGCCTTTAAGGTATGACCATTCAGGTTCTTGGGTTTCTGGTCCAAAGCCGTGTGCAAGTGTCTGACCTACAGTGTAATCCTCACTAAGAAGATCCTCAAAGCTGCGGCAGGTATCCCACCTGTCACCAGGCATTCTTTGGCCACCATCGTTGCTTGCGAATTCTGTCTTGTCGCCTCCACCATAGTTCCAGCAGGCAAATTTCTCGTCCGGGTCATAGATCAGGAGTGAATTGTGGGCGATGGTCCTTTTGAAATAATTCTTGCAGTGAGGGCTGTTGTAGCCACCGGATGAGCCCTGGTATGAACCTGAGTCAATTGCAAGCGGGCCTTTGTAATATATCTGGAAGGAACCCCCGTCCAGATGCTGGTGGTTTCCAACGAAATTTTCGTTGATCTTCATCTCAGCTACGACACTGTTTGAGTCCCATCCTGTGCGTGCAATCATCCAGCCGAAAGGAGTACCGCTGAAGCGGGTAAGAGGAAGGTCAACCGGAGCTTTTCCCTTCAGGTCGAAGTCCCTCCAGAGCAACTCCAGAATGAGCATATGCTGCTCGGTGGATGGCTTGCGCTCATATTCATACATCAGATATGGGTCGTGATAGTAGCTGGCTGCAAGCATTGCCGGCATGGAGTAGGTCTGCGGTCTGTTTCTCGGGGCCGGATTCACATCTCCGGCAGGAAGTACCTGTCCATCAGGGCGTCTGCGGTAGATGAAATCATAAAGGACATATTGCTGGTCAGGGTTATAGATTGCCCCTGCTCCCATCTTGTCCAGAATCCACAGGCTGTTCAAGTCATTGAGGAAACGGACTGTAACATAGCCGGAGCCCTGGTGGTAGTTCTTACCCTTGTAGATAAAGTTCCTGACAGGGATATAATCCTCGTATATCATCTGGATTACATAGTTGTACATATCAGGATATTCATCATAGATAGCGATTCCGCAGGAGAGCATATCCCTGAGGATCATCCATTCCGAACTATGGCCCGCAATAGGCTCCGTCCTCTTCGGCGGATAGTGGCACTCCATAGTTCCTGCAATCCGCACGAACTCCTTGATATAGGCCTCACGTTCATCCGTGCTCATTTTGTCATAGCACCAGTCATAGACGATGGCGCCTACCATAAGCATCGAACCACTGGCACGGGAGAGGTCGTTCTTTGTACCGAAATTGGTCCTTTTGAGGGTGTCAAGCATAGAAGTTATTGCTCTGCGTGCCATCTTCTCGTCGCCCTGGGTGAGGTATTCCAATGCGTCAAGCTGGACCTGTGAGGTCACTCCGCGCATCTGAGCGTAGTAGCGGAAACCGTGGTCAGTTACCTTGGCTTCTTCTGCTGGGGTGCGTGGAATGGCAGCCTTGCGAATCTGGCCAAGGATTTTCCTGCCCTGATCGGTAGCCATTTTCTCCTTCAAGGCAGGAATTTCTCCGCTGCGTATATACAAGCGGGGATGCTCTTTCGGTGGAAGGGGTACTGAAACCTGCCCCATCTGAGTCCATACCACCTCTTTCTCCTGACGTTCAACAGCTTGCTGAGCTTGTGCGGGGATGCTTGTAAGGCACATTGCTGCAGAAAACAGAGTGGCTGTAATTATAGATATTGTTTTCATAGTGTTCAAAAAATCTATTCAACCCAAATCGGTGATGTCCATAACCACTGACCGTCTCTCTGGCGTACGCGAACATAGTACCAGTCAGTGTCTTTCTCCTTTTGCGAATCTTCCATATAGTGCTCAACCGTGAAGCAACTCTCCGGCATTGCCCTGTTGAAAAGTACAGCCTCGCTGAGCCAGCCGCGCATGAAATGTGTGCGTGAGCCTTCCAGCAGTTCTGCCAGGGAGTGACTGAAGGCCTTACCGTTGAAATCCGATGTGATGACTCCGTCAAGAGGCATCTCAACGTCCAGAATCACCGCCTGGGTTGCAGGAGTAGTGGTGTTAGGGTTCTTCGACGTATAGAGCTCCAGTTCTGTGGAAGTGTCTGAAACTGAACGTATTCTGTTTACGTGAGTATGGAACTCAGTCTCGCCCTCCTGTGGTGATGTGAAGGCTGCTCCGCGGAAACAAGGAGTAACGCTGAGGATGCGTCCCTTGCTAACACTCACTTTGCCGTTCCAAGATACGTAATTTTCTTCACGATTCCATCCATATTCCATCTTGATTTTGCAGCGGACCATATCACCTGTCGGCATCTGCGGGATGAGAGGACCGTTCAGACGGGCGATAATCTGGCCGTTCTTGACAATGTCCACATAGTCTATGCAGCTCTGTCCCTGCACATTGACATAGATTTTCCTCTTATCTGCCTTGATGACATCTCCCATCACGGCATCACCGATACGGAAGTCCACGACAATCTTGTCACCGGTTGCGCAGCACACGTTGCGACTTTTCAGGCCGTTCCATATTTCATCCCTTGTAAGACTGTCGGCAAGAACGCCCACGCGACCGTCACCGTAGCTTCCAGGATAGCCGGAATGCTGGTCTGTTGAACCCATAATACCGAACTTATGTCCCTGAAGCAGACCATATTGGATGGTTCCTTCCCACTGGCGAGGTCCCATGTCGTGAAGGTACGGATAATCTCCCATATCCCCTTCGGCAAGACCGTGGCGGGAATACATTTCCACGAACGGAGTCTGGTCACCTTCGGTGAAATATTTCCAATTATATCCCCTGTAGCCTTCCTGATAGCCCATGTGGTGAGGTGTGACAAAAACATCCTGACCTTTGAACTTCTCTTTCCAATTCTCTATGGATGAGCAGTTTACCAGCGGTGCATCGAGGTCCTTGTGGAGTGCCACGTGGTCACCGTAAATCATGCTGTGGGCCTCATATCCGATGAATGTAAGGAATTCTCCTTCCTTGTTGTACTCCTTGGTCATGGCTGAATATTTCTCATATCCGCCCCTGCGGAGTCTTCCGAAGGCATCGGTGTGGTAGCCGATTACCCATTTGAGCCTAGGCTCCTTGTTCAGCAGGTTGATGTCAGGCCACATCGCGTGAGGTGTGACGCTCACGAAGTCCAGTTGCTCTTTGGCCGCTTCGAAGGCATCCCTCATATCTCCGTGCCCGTATGTGATGTTACAGTGGTTGTGCAGGTCTCCCCAGTACATTTTGCGTGAATCCGGGGTTGGCACTATCATTTTTGCTTTCTTTGATCCTGGTGTGCAGGCTCCGAGCAGGCTGCCGGTGGCTGCTAGTCCTACCATTGACCAGCCTGTGGCTTTAATGAAATTTCTTCTATCCATTCTATTGGTAATTAGTTGTTTACATGTTTTGTCCCTGATGTCATTTCGAGCGGCCTATAAAGCGCCTGTCGCCGTGGAAAAGAACGCGTTCCCTTTCGTCCGGGTCAGTGTCGCCATATTCCTGCTGAATCTGCCTTAGCAGAGCTGTAAGTCTTTCTCTCTGAGCAGAATATGCCGGATCATCATATATATTGTTCATCTCACGAGGATCCGCCTTCTCATCATACATCTCCCAGCTGTCGATGTCGTTGTAGAAATGGATGAGCTTGAAGTCGGCAGTGCGGATGCCGTAGTGGCGCTTAACGGAATGCTCTGCCGGGTATTCATAATAATGGTAATAAGCGGCCTTTCTCCAATCTTCCGGAGTTTTTCCTTCGTTTTCCAGCACCTCCTTAAGCGACCTGCCCTGCATATCTTCAGGAATGTCAACTCCGGCAAAATCAAGGAAAGTAGGTGCAAAGTCCACATTCATACAGATTGCGTTGCTCGTAGAGCCTGGTCTTATGGCCTTTGGATATCTGATAATCAGAGGCATACGCTGGCACTCCTCGTACATGAACCTCTTGTCGAACCATCCGTGCTCCCCGAGGAAGAATCCCTGATCGGAGGTATAGACGATGATGGTATTGTCAAGAGTCCCGTTCTTTTCCAGATGCTCAAGCAGCCTTCCTATGCTTTGGTCAACGCTCAGTACGGTAGCAAGGTAGTCTCTCATATACTGCTGGTATTTCCAGCTAACCAGTTCCTTTCCCTTCAGCTTTCCGCTGCGGTACTCGGCAATCCTCGGAGCATAGACGCTGTCCCATTTGTGCTGAACCTCCTCAGGCATACGGGAATATACCCCAAGCAGCCTGTTTCCGCCGGCGAGAATCTCCTCACGAGTGAGAACCTTCAAGTCCCAATCCTCCTTGAGAGTTGAGGCTATTGACATATCCTGACTGCTGGCTGCCTGAGTCCTCGAAGAATAGTCATCGAAGAGATTTTCAGGCTCCGGAAAGACTCTGTCGTTGAAAATGCCGAGATTCTCAGGTGACGGCATCCAGTTGCGGTGAGGAGCCTTGTGATGGAACATCAGGCAGTATGGCTTGCCCTCGGATGTCGCCTCATCTATGAAGGACAGAGCCTTGTCTGTGATGATGTCGGTGGCATATCCCTTTTCCTGGATGGCAACCCCGTTTTCATTGAAATCCGGATTATAATAGTCACCCTGCTCTTCCTGCCCGGTGAGTATACTCCAGAAATCGAATCCCTGTGGCTCTGAAATCAAGTGCCATTTGCCGACTATTCCCGTTCTGTAGCCTTCTGCCTGAAGCAGTTTCGGGAATGTAACCTGGGTGGAATCAAAACGGCAGGCATTGTCGGTAAATCCGTTGACGTGTCCGAATTTACCTGTTAGAATGCAGGCTCGTGACGGCCCTGACAGGGCATTGGTAGCGTAACAGTTGTCCATCCTGATGCCCTCGTTCGCAATCCTGTCCATATTCGGAGTCTGGAGAAGATTTCCCCCGTAACAGGACATTGCCTGGGTTGTGTGGTCGTCCGTCATTATAAATATGATGTTCGGACGCTGCTGCTCACTCTCCCCGCCTTGGCTGCAGGAGGGAAGTACAGCTGCAGCCAGAGGAAGAGCATACAGGGCTTTTAATTTGTTTGGAAGTATATGATTCATAGTTTATTATAACTTGTATGACAGAGTCTTCTTCTTGTTCTTTCCAACCTTTACCTGAACTGAAAGTCCGCTGAGGGAGTAGCCCCCGTCGGTGAATTTCGCAGTCACATTCATACTTCCCGGTTCCTCTTTCGGAACAATGACAGTTATGAAGCGGACTGGATTGTTGCTGTCCTTCTTTTGCGAGAAGCTGGCATCAATCCTTTGTACTTTCTTCATATAATCGCTTGATTGCCAGCCTTTGTTCTTGGTCATTGTCATTTTGGACATGTCTTCGCAGAAACACTGGAGATAGAAATTGCTTCCTCCTTCAAAATTTGACTCGAAATGCATGTCCTCGCGGCTGTTAGGCACTTCTCCGCGTGGCATCTGGTAATGGAGGTTAACCCAACCTTTCTTGCTTCCGACAGCCTCATCAACGATCACAAAGTAGGAATTGTCAACAAAGAAGATGGAACGTCTGTGGGTGAGGTTCTTGTAGCTTGGGTGCTCGGTGACAAGAATCTGCACGTCTCCGTCCTCCTTCCAGAGAAGAGTCTCTGATGCAACTTTATCCACGTCCTCATTGTTCATCACGAGGGTATTGTGGTGAGCTGTTGCCCGGAACCATTTCCTCCATTCCATAATCTCAGGATCTTTGCCTTCATACACATATGAACCTGAATCTTGGAAGAGACATTTCCCATTGTACCACATCTCGAAGGTTCCGAAGTCCGGCTGAGCGTGCCATTCACCCGCAGGACCAGCCTTTACAACCATCTGGAGAGCATCGCTGCCCCAGCCGTTGCGGAATACGAAATAGCCCGTATCCTTGAATCCTTTGGACAGATAGTCAGGAAGCTGACCCTCAGCACCTTCCGTTGCAAAATACTTGATGACCTGATTATCAGGGAATACCTTTGTCCATTTCTTGAAATGTCCGATCATCGTGTTCTTTTTGGTGATTTTTGCATCGCTGAAGCAAGGATTGGTGTAATCCGGATACATTATATTGATATAGAACATTATCATATCCTCGACTTTGTCAAGGTAGCTCTGAGGAAACTCGTTTCTGAAATGGTTCAGGTCAGCAATCTGGAGGGCCTTGTAGAAGATTTCTATGGCTGCAAGGTGGTAGTGAGGGCAGAGTTCGTACTGGCCGCCGTCAGGAAGCACCTGTTTCTCAATTTCTTCATTGAGCACCTTCACTCCGCTCTGTCTCCAGGTCTCAGCTTCCTTGAATTCAGGGAAGAATGAGCCAGCGTAAAGCATCCTCTGAGCTTCAAACAGCAGGTGGTTGCCTTGTTTGGAGTAGTTGTTGATGATATGGTCTGCGTGCCTGTGGTAATTTACCAGAAATTCTGTGAGGAATTCAGGTGTAAAGGCAGGGGAGTCAATGAAGAGTTGGAACTGGAGGCACTGGTCCTGAAGCCTGTGGCTTACCTCAAGCGGTCTCCAGGCATAACGCGCGTTTTCTGCATCGGCTTTCAGTTGAGAGTCTTCCGTTATCTCATATTCTGCCTTGCTTATTTTGACATAAGGGTTTTTGCGAATCCAATCAATATATTGTTTGGTCCATTCAATCGCATATTTCTCGTCACCGCTTGTGCGATAGGCTAGACCCATAGGCATAAACCATTTGTGACGGTGTAGTTGCCAGCGGAGTTCATTGTCCTGTACAGGCCAATATTTCCAGTCGATGTCATCACCATAAAAATATGACGGCTGGTAGCCCTTGTGAGAGAAGAACTTGTGTTCGAGGGCTTCATCGGCCCATTTCTGTTGCTCCTTGTTGATTTTTACCTTTGCGACATTCTGGATTTCAGGCGTGCTGATGTCTTTTCTGTTTCTGTAATATTCAAGCAAGGCTGCTGCAGCTGCCTGATCGTCGCCGCTTTGGTGGGCTATTTTTACCTGTTCAAGACCCTTTCTGTCCAGATTAAGCAGGTCAAATGCTTCGCTTTTGAGTTCCTGGCCATTGACGGCTGAAGCAAATGTGAGGGCTGCCGCCAGGACCAAATATATCCTTTTCATTATGCTACTTTTTATAATTTGTTGTATTTCAAGTTCTTAAGATTCATATACCGCTGAATTGCCTCAAGATAGTAATAGTCGGCATAGTTCAGCGGAACATCGATTTCGGAACCGTGATGAAGGGAACCTACAGAGTGTTTGAGGATGAATCCTTCGTTGGTTCCCGGTTCAGCAAGATAATCAGAAGAAGAGAGACTCTTGAGAATCTTCTCGGCGTAATCAAAATACTTTTGTCCATCTTTTGCAAAGGTGCTCAATTCGAAAAGTGCAGATGCTGTGACGGCAGCGGCAGAAGCATCACGAGGAGTGCGCTCATCTGCGGGAGCATCATAGTCCCAATAAGGAATAGCATCTTCGGTAGTAACTTTTGACATTATCATATCCGCAATCGAGCAGGCGAAATCAAGATATTTTTCGTCCTTGAACTGACGATAGCAGGCCGTGTAACCGTAAACACCCCAAGCCTGTCCGCGTGCCCAGGCTGAGTCGTCATTCTTTCCTTGGAAGGTCTGGCGGCATTCGACGGTGCCATCGTTGTTGTAGCTCACGACATGCCAGCTGGTTCTGTCAGGACGGAAATGGCAGGACATTGTCTTGTCTGCGTGACGTTTTGCTACCTCCAGATATTTGCTGTCACCGGTGAGCTTTGCTGCTTCAAAAAGCAGGTCAAGGTTCATCATATTGTCGATGATGACAGGGAAGTTCCAAGTACCGAAGTCCCAGGAACGGATTGCTCCGATTCCCTCGTCAAAACGGGAGCAAAGATTGTCAGCCGTCTCTGTCAGTACTGCCGGAATCGTGTCATTGGGGCTGAGTCTCAATGCATTGCCATAGCTGCAATTCATCATAAAGCCAAGGTCGTGCGTCCCTTTATAATATCTGATTGGATTCAGAAGATTGGTGAATTTGGACGCTTCTGTTTGTAATTCTGAGTTTCCGGTGAGTTCATATGCATACCAAAGGGAACCAGGAAAGAATCCGCTTGTCCAATCATAGATGTCGCACAGACGTCTGTGGCCTAGTCTGTCTGCTGAAGGCTGTGCCCTAAGTGAGTCTTTGATGGTCATTGGATCTATGTCAAGCTGCCATCCAAGGAAATCAAGGTCATAACCAACCCATATTGAACGAGGCATCTTTCCTGTTCCTTCAATTTCCTTAGATGTTGAAAGAAGCTGGCTGACCGAGGTGTCAATCCCGTTTTTCAACCATCCGTAATCTTCCTGTTGACTCTGGCAGGATACTCCTGCGAACGTTGCACCCAAGGTGCAGATAGCGGTAATCAGTTTAGTGAATTTCATATTCTGTTATGTTTATTTGTTCGAATTATGTGGCATTTTTTGATAATGCAAAATTACTTGACATTTGCATCGTCTCTGTTTTTGTTTGTGGAAACTTATTCGCTTGCTGTGTATATTGTTTTATTTTTGTCTAAATTTTTATCAGTTTTATGCAGCTTGTGGTCCCTTTTGGAGAAATTTGATATAATTTTCAACATAATTTAAATCGTTGATAACAATGTATAATAAGCCTGCACAAAGCATAAAGCCTTAGCGGGATTGATGATGTAATTTTGCATCAGTAAAAAACCACTAAACACGAAACTGATGAAACAGTATCTAACTTTATTTCTTTCAATTGTAATTGTGGCTGCGGGGTGCAGCAAGGATAATTTTTCCGACAAACAGATTGGGAATATTGATCTGAGACCATCCGAAGAGATAGGAACCGTTGATGGTCTGGATGAAAGTGTGTTCGAAATCTTGAATCTGGATTATCCAGGTTTGGAAAAAGTAAAATCCTATTACGAAAGCGAGGACTTGTTCAATGCCGCCCAGTCACTGCTGGAGTATTGGCGTACAAGACCTGTTTATAATCCGGATGTGGATGTGCTTTCCCCATCAGCAACGGATTCAGAGCAGAATATCGCAAATCAGGCGACTGCTGAAGGCGGTTGGAGATTCAAGGTTGCAGTCTATACTGAAAGTGCTGCGGATGTCCCAGCGGGGCAAGAGCAGTATTGGTCTTTTGCCGGTGAGAACGGTGCAATCGACTGGAATATGGTTCCCGCCGGTCTTGAAAGCGAGAAGGAGTTTCTCAGCCAGAAGCACCGTCTTCAATGGATGCTCCCTCAGGCCAAGGCTTATGGATTTACCAAAGATGAAAAGTATGTGCTTGCCTGGATAGAGGCCTGGAAATCATACAACACTGCATTTCCTGTTCCCGATGGCACAACTTCCGCTGTCGAGTGGTCTGGACTCCAGCCTTGCTGCAGGATGAACGACCTTCAGAATGTACTACCTTATTATATACATTCTGAAAACTTTACACCCGAGGTCCTCTTTTATGTACTCAGAACATCCTATGACCACATCGAGTCCATCCGCAAGAATCTGACTGACGATTATACAAGCAACATCAGACTCTCTCAGGAGCAGGCAATCGTTACTGCCGGCCTCCTTATGCCTGAGTTCAAGAAATCTTCGGAATGGTTCGAAGAAGGCGCTCAAGCTGTTTCCGATCAGCTTACAGCTCAGTTCAACGAAGACGGAGTTCACAACGAATTTGACATCAGCTATCATCTGGGAGTCGTTTCAGATTTCATTTCAATATATAAGATAGCCCAGGTCAACGGAAGAATATCAGAGCTTCCTTCCAATTATACGGAATGCCTGAAGAAAGCTGCTGGATTCATCAAGGACGTAATCTATCCTGACTACTCTACTGATAACTTCAATGATACCCGTTCTGCAAGGATGACCAAGAGTGTTCTTCTGAAGAATCTCAGAAAATATTCTGAAATGTTCCCGGACGATGAGCAGATGAAGTGGCTCGCAACTGAGGGACTTTATGGAACCAAACCGACTGCAACTCTTGTAACTTACCCTGTTTCAGGCTATTATATGATGCGTAACGGCTGGACTTCCACCTCTACTATGCTTGTTCACAAGAGCAATTATGACCTTGACAACAAGTGGCACAACCAGAGTGATAACGGCACCGTTGGACTGTATGTCAATGGAAGGCGATTCCTCCCGGATGCAGGATGCTACACCTATAACGACGGCGGCGAGAGAAGAACCTATGCTTCTACTGAAATGCATAATGTGCTGACCAAGGCCCGCAAGAGCTATGAGAAGAGGGAAGGAAAGATGCTGCTTGCAGAAAATACTTCAGGATATGAGGTTCTTGTGACAGAAAACCCTTCATACAGCGACCTGACAATCCGCAGGGCCATCTTCTTTGTGGATAATACCTATTATGTGATTGTTGATGAGGCTTATGGCGACTGTGCCGATACCCAGCTCAACCTCAACTTCAAGCTTTGGGGCGGAAAAACCGCCGAGGAGAGCGGCAAGAACTATACGGTTATTGATGCTCTAGAAGGCAATTGTGCCGGAGCCCATTCAACTTTTGATGACAAAAACAATCTCTTGATCAAATCGTTCTCAGAGACTTCCGATAACCTCTCCCTTGAAAGCGGCACAGGATATTTCTCAAATGAGATTGACAAGAAGGTGCAGAGATGGTGGTACAGGTTCAATGTGGACAAGAAGGCAGGGAAAGCTGTGCGTATGATCAGCGTCCTTCTTCCTTACAGCGGCAGTTTCGAGTCACAGAGCGTACAGGCTGAATTCACGGACAATACAGCTGAAACAGCAGGAACTTTCCACCCAGAAGGAGTATCCCTCAAGGTAACGGTAAACGGAGTTTCTCAGAGCCTCAGCTACAAGCTTAATTAAGAACTACATATTAGATAACAAATAACCTCTATATTTATGTTGACAACAATGACCAGAAAGGTTGCAGGCACGATTATAGCCCTGCTGACCATTATCTCGGCTGCTGTGTCCTGTACTTCGGCACTGACAGACACGGGAGAGTTTGCTCTCTACTATCCCGGCATTACTGACATAGGCCCGTCCACAAATATGGACCTTACTCCAAGTTGGCACGGTGGCACTCCAGGCAGTTTTGAAGTTTATAAAGTGACTCTTGACGGAGAGCCAGTTACTGCTGATTTCTTTTCAATAGATCCGGATAACGGAGTATTCCAAATCAGGAAGAGTGATGCTGCTGCTGTCGGCAAATACAGCATAAGCATAGCCTGCTCAGTAAGAGGACAGAGATATGAATTCCCGGATGCTATTGTGGTGAATATGATGCCGGCGATTCCGGAAGGAATTACGGCGGAACCTGACAATATTCTCCTTTTGCTTTCCCAGGTTACCAATATCGGTTCTGATGAAGCATTGCCTACCGCACAGATAAAGACTGAAGGAGAACATATTTCCATCAAGAACTACACTATATGCGGTGTCCGCAGGGACGGCACCCCTGTCGAGGATTGGAGCGGACTCTTTAGCATTGACAAGACTGGCAAATTTAGCATTCTCAAGAACAGTGCCTTCAAAGCTGGTATATATGTGATTGATTTCAAGCTTACTACGATGGTTGTAGGAATGGATTCAAGTGAGGGAATCTTCACCGATGCTCTTACTGTAGAAATCGCATCACCTCCAATCTCTCTTGCATACACACCTTCGTCCTCAAAGGTTGAGGCAGAACGTGCATTTGTTTCCAATGTGCCTGAATTCATGGGTTCGGCAACAGACCTTGAATTCAGCATCAAGTCCATCGTCCCTCAGACTGAATATGTTAGCATAGACAAGACAAATGGTGTCATAACTCTTGCAGAAGGCCACGACCTGGCCGTAGGAGAGGAAATCGTCATTTCGGTATCAGCAAAGAATAGTTATGGCAGCCGTGATTTTGATCAGGTGTTAAAACTGACGATTGTGGAATATATAGCGCCTATCACCAAATTTGAATACAACGATACAACAGTTTGGCAGGGTACCAAGGTTACTCTCAAACCTCTGGCAAAAGACGGAGACGAGGTGACATACTCTTTCGAAGACCTTCCTGAGACACTTTCAGAAATGTCCATCGATGCTTCTACAGGTGTAATTTCAGTTGCTAAGAAGAATGCCATCGCACTTGGAAACTACACATTCAAGGTTAAGGCCGAAAACCCTAAAGGCTCCATGGTTGCCGAAATCAATTGGAATACCATAGAGAACCCTTATGCATTCACATACGTGCGTTGGGGCAACAACCTCGGCCTTACTCCTGCTGAAAATTACGCAGACCAGTTCAGGGTTTCAGTCACTGACCCTCTCGAAATCCCTGTTGCTGCCACCGACATCAAGGAAGGGGTTGAGGTAACCTATGCAATCAGCGGAGGCAGCAATACCAAGTGTGCAACTATTGATGCCCAGACCGGAACCATAACCACAGATCCTTCGTATGCCGCTGGTAAGGTCGCCGATATGCGTGCGCATTTTGTCTTCGTGACAGTCAAGGCCGGAGTCGGCACATCGGGAGAGACATCGATGAAGATACCGGTATTCTTCGATTTCAATACTTTGAGAGGAGATTATACAATTGAATATACTCCGTTTGCAATCCTTTGCAATCCGAAGGAAGGAACGACATCCAATCCTCCTGTAATCAAGAAGAATGGAGCTGAACTCACTGCAGATGAACTGTCAAAGATTACAATGGACTTCAGACGTTCATTCAACTACTGGAATATCAACGGTCCTTCAGCCCATAAAAACGGAGCACCGGATACTGATAAGTTAACATTCCTCGGCCATGTATGGAATGCATACTATACTGCAATCAAAGTTGCATACAACAAGGGCTCAAGAGATCCGATTTCAAGCTATGGAAGACCGAAACATATTTCCAAGACAGTAGGATATGTAAAACAGGACACCAGGGCCTTGTATATAGCTCCTGAAAAATTCGTGGATGACGACGGTTATGCCAACGGTATCTTCACTGGCCAGATTACATTCGCTGACACTGGCACAGACCCTGCTGGAGCAGGTGATCCGTTCAGGCTCTTCCCGCTCTTCGTATGGTTTGACACTCAATTCTAATAATCTGAAACCACAGAAATGATGAAAAATACATATAGAATATTAGTCTGCATTGCCGCAGTGCTATTGTGCACAGCTACATTTGCGCAGCAGAATATCAAGGTCAGTGGAACAGTCATCGATGAGAACGGGCAGCCGCTCATTGCAGCTGGTGTATCTCAAAGCGGCACTGACAACGGAACTGTAACAGACGTTGACGGAAAATATGTCATCAGCGTTCCATCTGATGCCAAGTTGACATTCTCCTATATCAGTTATACTACTCAGGAAGTCGCCGTCGGTGGACGTAAGGTTATAGATGTCAAACTTCTTCCGGACAACACTCTCCTTGAGGAGGTTGTCGTAATCGGATATGGCACCGTTAAGAAGAGCGACCTCACAGGTTCGGTATCTTCAATAAGCGACAAATCTCTTAAGGATTTCAAGGCGAGTTCTGTAGTGGAGGCCCTCGGTGGACAGATTGCCGGTGTGAACATCACCGCTTCCGATGGTACTCCGGGAGCCGGTTATGATATTAAAATCCGTGGTGTGGGAACCGTCAACGGAGATTCCTCTCCTCTGTTCATTGTCGATGGATTCGAGGTTTCCAGCATCGACTTCCTTGCAAGTCAGGACATCCAGTCCATAGATGTGCTCAAGGATGCTTCAGCATCTGCCATCTATGGAGCACGTGCTGCCAACGGTGTCGTACTCGTAACAACAAAATCGGGTAGGGAAGGCATGCCGCAGATTTCCTACAATGGTTCGGCAAGTTACAGGCAGCTTTCCAAGAAATTGGAAACCATCAGCGCATACGATTTCGTTGCTCTCCAGCTTGAGACCAACCCTTCCAAATACGGTGATACATATTTCAAAGCCGGAAACGACTCCAACGGAGACCCATACAAGTACCAGAGCCTTGAGGATTATCGCAATTTCCCAGATGCAATTGATTGGCAGTCAGAGGCATTCCGTCCTACATGGTCGCAGAACCACGATGTGAGCGTACGCGGCGGTACAAAGTCCTCACAGTACACCCTTTCATATTCATACTTTGATGAGGATGGTATCTTCACTAACAGCGGTTACAAGAAACACAATGCCCGTATGAAAATCCGTCAGGATGTGACAAAGTGGCTGGTTCTTGACGGCTCGCTCAACTATACCAACTCCACAAAGACAGGTATCGGTACTGGCGGTAGCCAGCTTGCCAACCTCATAGCCTACAGACCTGTCGGAGGCTTGAAAGTCAGCCAGCATGACTTGAGATACCTTATGTATGACCCTACTGCACAGGCAGAATCCAACTTCGATTCCAACAGGATCAACCCGATAATCCAGGCTGATAATGTGGATACGAAGACAAGGCAGGAGCAGTGGATTGGCAACCTTGCAGCTACCATCAAGTTTACCAAGCAGCTTTCTTTCAAGTCAGCAGCAACCTACAATACCAACTATCAGAGGCGTGACAACTTCTACCATGAGAAGACCAGCAATGCATACCGCGCTGGTGGAGCTTATGGTGAAACCACTATGGCAAGGAACAAGCGCTGGCAGGTCAGCAACACTCTTACCTATCAGAACCGTTTCAAGAAGAAACACAATCTGAACGTGATGCTTGGTCAGGAAACTGCAGCCACCAGCTACGAATCCCTTTTGGGACAGTCAAAGAATTTTCCTTTCGAGAATTTCGGAACTGACAACCTCGGACTTGGAGCTACTCCTTCGAAGGTAAGTACAACCCGCACAGAGAGTATGCGTCTATCCTTCTTCGCAAGAGGCTTCTATAGCTATGATGACAAGTATATGATCACTGCTACCTTCCGTGCAGATGCTTCCACGGTGTTCTCTCCAAAGCACAAATGGGGATTCTTCCCGTCATTCGCTGCCTCTTGGAATATCAAGAACGAGCCTTGGATGAAGGATGTCAAGGATGTTTCCACACTTAAACTCAGGGCAGGCTGGGGAACAGTAGGAAATGACAGAATCACCAATTATCTGTCTATAGATCTCTATACAGATAGCCGTATCGGAATGGGATCCACTACCTATACAGCCCTGACTCCTAAGCAGATAGCAAACTATGACCTTCGCTGGGAAGGCTCTATGACAACCAACGTCGGTCTCGACCTCGGATTCTTCAACAACCGTCTCAACCTTACCATAGATGGTTTCGTCAAGGACACCAAGGACCTTCTCATCGAGCAGAAACTCGCCTATGTAACAGGTTTTAGCAGTCAGTGGCAGAATGTCGGAAAGATTCGCAACGCCGGTGTGGAACTTAGCATAAACAGCATAAATTTCAGCAGACGCAATTTCTCCTGGTCAACTGACTTCAATCTTTCATATATCAAGAACACCCTGGTATCACTTCAGGACGGAACTTCATACATTACCAGAAAGTCCGGCTTTAACAGCAACTTCACCCAGGATGACTACATCTCCTATGTGGGTTCATCACTTGGAAACATGTATGGATATGTTTTCGATGGAGTTTATCAGTACTCTGATTTCGATATGCTTCCAGACGGCTCTATGAAGCTCAAGAAAGGTGTCGCAGACCTCAGTCCGAGAGGATATGATGCAGTTCCGGGAATGACCAAGTACAAGGATATCAACGGTGACGGCAAGATTACTCCAGATGACAGGACCAGCATCGGAAACGGCTACCCTGACCTTTACGGAGGTATGACCAACCGCTTCCAGTTCTATGGCGTGGACTTCAGTTTCCTCCTCCAGTTCAGCGTAGGAAACGATGTCTATAATGCAATGAGGCTTTACCTCACTCAGTCCAGGATGGAACGCACCCAGATGCTGGCTGAAGTTGCAGACAGATGGACTCCGACCAACGCATCCAACAAGGTCCCTTCCGCTACCGGATACATTCCTTACGATGTGTCATCTCGTTTCATCGAAGATGGTTCCTACCTTCGTCTGAAGAATATCACCCTCGGATACACCATCCCTGAAAGACTCACCAAGAAAATTTGGGTGAGCAAACTCAGAATCTATGCAAGTGCCCAGAATCTGTTCTGTCTTACAAAGTACAGCGGATATGATCCTGAGGTAAGTATGCTCAGCAGCCCTCTTACGCCAGGTTTCGATTGGGGTGCCTACCCTAAGAGCCTTGTGTTGACAATGGGTCTTGACATTCAGTTCTAAAATCGGAGGATATGATTATGAATAAAAAATATATAGGAATATTAATTGCTTTTGCAACCGCTTTCAGCCTGGTTTCCTGCTCTCTTGATGAACAGAGTTATATGGAAATTGAGAAGGATAAATATATGAACACCCCTGCTGAGGCTCAGAATGTCCTCCTGGGTGTTTACAGAAACCTTCAGAACGATGCAATGTATGGTATGAATCTATCGTTGTATTTCACTCTCGGTACAGACATAGCCAAGGTCGAAGGAAGTACTCCGAACGCTTGGAGGGATCTGCCAAGTAATACTTTCTCTACGTCCAACAGCTATGTAGAGGCTTCTTGGAAAGCTCTCTACAATGCAATCTATGATGCTAATGACTTCATAGAGAACCTTTCCCGCAAGGCTCCTGAGTGGAATGAATCTAATAAGGATTTAGCAGCCATATATATGGCAGAGGCTCGTACTCTCCGTGCCTTGTTCTATTTCGAACTTGTACGCTGGTATGGTCACCCGGTGCTTATGAAAACTACTGCTGAATCTCTCATACACCCGTCTCTTTTCGAACAGCCGGATCCGGTGGAGGTGTATGAGTTCATTGAAGAGGACTTGAAATATGCCTCTGAGGTGCTCCCTTGGGCTGTGGATGATGTGTACAGGTCCGATTCGAAATATCGTGTGTCAAAGGGTACAGCCCTCGGACTTCTGGCAAAAGTATATGCTACCTGGGCAGGATATCCGATTAAGGACGAGAGCAAGTGGGAAGATGCCGCCAATACAGCTAAGATAGTTGTGGAGTCCGGCAAGCATCATCTTCTGAATGACTATGAGCAGCTCTGGAAAAATACCTGCAACAATACCTGGGATGCGGAAGAAAGCCTTCTTGAGGTGTCTTTCTACACTGCAACAATCACAGGAAATGACCCTATAGGCCGAATCGGAAAATGGAACGGTGTCACAGCTGCTGATGGTGCCGGAGATTTTATCCGCATTGCAGCCAACTGGAAGGCTATGCCGACATTCGCAAAGGCCTGGAAGGATGCCGAACCGGGCGACAAACGCTGGGCTATTTCCATTGCTGACTATAAATACACGACTAATGGTAAGGTTGCCCTCGGAACTTACACTCCTACAGGTTCTTCAACAAAGCAGGATCTGACCTTGGAAATCGCAGTTGATGAGAATGCCAAGCCAGATTGGAGAAAACCTTTCAACAACACTCTTTGCCCTGCGAAATGGGATCTTGTAAGGTATGTAAAGGATCAGGTTCCAGATGCCAACTTGTCGAATGTGAACTGGTATCTTCTTCGTTATTCGGATGTGCTTCTGCTCTATGCCGAGGCTCTGAACGAGTGGCACAAGGGCCCAACCACAGATGCTTATTCTGCGTTGAATATGGTTCGTCGCCGTGGTTATGGTCTTCCTGTGAATGTTTCCGGTGCGGCAGATGTGGCAAATACTCTGGGATACGAACAGTTCCAACAGGCTGTCCGCAATGAGCGTGCATACGAGCTTGCTTTCGAGGGACACCGCAGGCAGGATCTCGTTCGCTGGGGTATTTACTATGAAACCGTTATGGAAACAGTTTCCAAGTGCGTTAGCTGGCACGATCAGATGCCGTCGCTTTACATCATTGCCGAATATACCGTCAAAGGACGCCACGAGGTTCTTCCAATCCCGCAGCGCGACTTGGATATGATGCCGAAATGTGTCCAGAATGAAGGTTGGAGATAATATCCAGGACAAACTTGGGCTTGCCTGCCTTACTTACGGTGTTCCCGTACCCATTCGGTAGGCAGGCAACCCATATATTTCTTGAAGCTGGTTGCGAAATAGGATGCACTGGTGAAGCCGACCTTGTCGCTAATCTGTGATATGCTGTACCTTCCGTCTTCAATCAGCCTGACAGCTTCCTTGAAGCGAATCTTTCTGATGAAGTCAAGAGCCGATTCACCCGTAAGAGCCTTGAGCTTGAGATGCAGGTTGGATCGGCTCATTCCCATCTCCCTCGCGAAATCCTCGGTCGAGAATTCAGCCTTGTCCAGATGTTGCATCACAACGTCTATTGCCTTGTTCAGAATATGCTCATCCATTGCGTTGAGGCCGAGTTTTTCAGGCGCAATCTCCATCGAATTGGTGGTTTTTGCCACCAGACGGGCCCTTGTCCTGAGCATATTGCAGATTTTTGCATTCAGCACGGAGATAGAGAATGGTTTGGCAATGTAGTCGTCGGCACCTGCCTTGAACGCATCCAGCTGGTCCTTCTTTTCTGTTTTGGATGAAATCATAATTACAGGAATTGCACTTGATGCAGAATCCTGTTTTATACTTGAGCAGAACTTGAGGCCATCCAGCCGCGGCATTATCATATCTGTAACTATAACATCCGGCAATCCTTCCTTCATCTTCTCCAGGGCGTCAAGTCCGTCGGTTGCAGTAACGATTTCAAAATTCTCCCCGAGGCCACTGCACATATAATTCCGGATTTCCTCATTATCCTCTACAATCAGCACCTTACCCTTCTTCTTGCTTGATTGGCCGGAAGATTCAATACCATCTTCCACATCTTCTTTGTCGTCAGTATCGATGATGTACATTTCCTTGACATTGATGGAATGGACATCCTCTTCACCATTGTCCCCGATTTCCTCGTCTGAATATGCTTTCAGCGATTGAGGCAGGAGAACTGTGAATTCAGAACCTTTCCCAACCTGACTTTCCAGAAGTATCTGTCCGTGGTGCAACTCAACTAACCTGTGTACCAACGACAAGCCGATTCCGCTTCCAATATGTTCATTCTCAATCTGATAGAACCGCTCGAATATCTTGCCCTGCTTGCCTTCCGGAATTCCTGTGCCAGTGTCGCTTATCTTCAGAAGCAGATTACCGGAGTCGATGCGCGCCACAAGACTGATGCTGCCGCTGTCAGTATATTTGAATGCATTGGACAACAAGTTGTTCAGAATCAACTCCAGGTATTGGCCGTCCACCAGCACCCTCTTGCCCTCAAGGTCGGATGTAAGAGTATATTTCAACTTTTTCTTTGCTGCGAGCTTTTCGTAATATGACCAGTTTTCCCTGATGATCCTGTCGGCATCCTCCTGCCTTACCTTCAGCTTGAAAACTCCCAGTTCCGCACGGCGGTAATCCATAAGCTGGTTCACAAGATGCAGCAGCCTTTTTGCATTTCTTTCAAGATATTTCAGCTGATTTCTCATCCAGGTGTCGTTACATCTTATGATCATTTCCGACAATGGATTGATAATCAGAGTCAAAGGCGTTCTCATTTCGTGAGAGATATTGATAAAGAATCTCATCTTCATCTGTTGGATGTCCTCTTGGTGGGCCTGTTCCTGTTTCTCCAACTCTACAGCCTTCTCCTTGTTCTTTTTGCCGATGATGGACAGGTATGCGAAGATGAAAGCCATCATTATCAGCATGATATAACTGCATTTTGCAGCAATTGTCTGATACCATACCGGCTTTATGACAATCTCCAACGATGTAGGCTCGCTCCATTTCCCGTCGTTGTTGGCAGCTTTCACAAGGAACCTGTATTTCCCATGCTTGAGGTTGGACCAGGAAATGCTTCTTCTTTTGTTGCTATATTGCCAGAGGGGGTCGTAGCCTTCAAGTATATATGCAAAAGTGTTGTTCTTCCCGCTCAGATAGTTAGTTACGGCGAAATCTATGGATATGGTATTCTGGTTGTGCTTTAGAACAATCTTTTGCGTCATCGTTATGCTCTTGGACAGAATGCCACTGCCGTCGGATGGGTACACTGGCGTGTCAAAAATCTTGAGTCCGGTCAGCAAAGGCTTAGGCGTGAATGGGTTATCCTCCATCTCTTCAGGGATGAAAGTGGTGATTCCGCTCAGACCTCCGAACATCATCACCCCGCTGGAGGTCCTGCAGCTGGAGCCGGAATTGAAATAATTACTCTGGAGTCCGTCTTCTGAACTGAAATTGTGGAACTTTCCTGAGAATGTATCCATACAGCTGAGTCCTCTGTCCGTACTTACCCACAATCTTCCGAAGGAATCCTCCTCAATCGAATGTATAATTTCGCTTGGAAGACCGTTTCGGCTTGTAAAGACTGCTACCGAATCTGTTCTCGGATTATAGCTCATAAGACCGGTCCTGGTTCCGGCCCATACCTGACCGGTAGAGCTCTCAAACAGACATTGTACGTTAATATCCGCATAAACGGACCCTTTGCCTGCCTTCAATACTTCCATTGAACCGTCCGCAGCCCTTCTGTAAACCTGAACCCCGTTTTCTCCTCCAATCCAAAGTCTTCCTTCGGAGTCAATCAGAATGTCTTTTATTGCATTCTGGACAAAAACACTATTGTCGAAATCTACAAAGCGCTTCGATTTCATATCGAAGAGTTTGATTCCTTCAAGAGTTCCTATCCATAGTTTCGAGTTTCCGGCAGGGGCAATTGCATATACATTAAGAGGAGTTCCGAGGGGAGATGTTGATTCAAAATGAGTTATAGCGCCAGTCTTTTTGTCTATTGCGGACAGTCCTCCGGCGTGTGCTCCGACATATATGTAATTGTCCGGGCTTATGTATATGGCTTTGATGTCGTTTGACTCTGCAACAAAATCCTTCTGGCCACTCATTGAATAGACCTTGAATGTTCCTTTTTCTGGATTGTAGTGGTTTACTCCTCCGCTGTTGGTTCCAATCCAAATGGTCCCGTCGGTATCTTCCGCCATACAACTGACAATGTTGTCATTAAGTGAACTTCCGGAAGCCTTTCTTCGGATGGAATGGAAGCGGTTCATAAGGGGGTGCCAATAGTTGATTCCTCCGAAATATGTTCCGAGCCACATTCCTCCCTGTCTGTCCCTGACTATGCATCTGACAGAGTTCTGAGAAAGACTTCCATCCGTGAACGGATTGCATTCGATGTTGTAGAATTTACCATTATATCTGATACTCAGTCCGTTATATGTTCCGACCCAGAGGTTGCCGTCTGTGTCTGAAGAAATGGTTCTTACATAATTGGAGCTTATGCTGCCGGAATCATTATTTCTATGTCTGAAACATCCACTGGTACCTTTGTCCGGGACGGCGTACCAAAGTCCGTCACCTTCTGTCGCCACCCACAAGGTATCCTTGTGATAATTGATGCATTGAACCTGTCTGACATTGTCCAGCCCAGCAACCTTTTTGGTCTTGTTTTCCTTGATATCCCAGGAAAGAACACCACTGGAAACCGTTCCAATCCAGATCTTGTCTTTGTCTCTGTGCAGGATGGTCGCCTCCACATTCACGTGATGGAAGGTTTCTGAATCTATGAAATCCCAAAGGGCTGTGTCGAAAAACTTTATTTCCCCTGCGCAAACCACCATCATTTTCGTTTCCGACACCTCTACTATCCCTGTCACTGCCTTGTCTGAAGTCAGAAGACTTCGGAAAGAGTCTTTCTCGGTATCATATAATGAAAGACCTTTGGCTGTGCCTGCCCATAGCCTGCCCTGGCTGTCTACATATACTTTTCTGATGATGTTCCCGGCAATGGAGGTGCTGTCGGAGGGATTGTTTCTATAAATGTTGAAATCATATCCGTTATAGCAGTTCAGCCCATCTGAGGTGCCGAACCACATTCTTCCGAGACTGTCCTGTGCACAAGAAAACACTGTTGTCTGGGAGAGCCCGTCATCTGTGCTGATATGGCTGAATTCTATTTTGTCTGGGGTGAATGACATTGCTTTCCCTGCCCCGAGAAGCAGGCAGAGCAGAACTGTGACCAGTCTGTGATTAGTATCTTTCATTTTTAAAAATGTTCGTGACAATTGTGGAATTGTCCAAAATTTGGCACAAAATAATAAATTTTTTGCACAAAATTGAATTATGTCTGTTTTGGCTCTTAATTTTTCGTAGATTTGCCAACCTAACTTCAATTTGCCGAGATGAAATATCTGAATATTATTCTTGCCTTAATAATTTTTGCAAGCCTTGCATCCTGTTCAGGCTCTAAGTCTGAAAGCAATGACATAGAAACTTTGCCCCTCTCTCTAGCCGATACAGTCCAGGTTATCAAGGGGACTCTGCCCTGTCTGGATTCCCTCGTATGCGTGGAGGGCACAGTCAAAAGCGGCCAGTTCTTTTCCACCCTTCTGACTTCACTCGGACTGAGTCAGCAGCAGGCATACAATCTAACAGAGGCATCCCGTAATGTATTCGATGTCAGGGCCCTGAGGGTAGGGAATCCTTACACTGCCTGCTATTCCGAGGCGGAAACCCCCGATGGGGAGAATAGTCTTGAATATCTGATTTATGAGAAAGATGCCATCTCCTGCATAGTCTTCAAGTGCACTCCGGAATATGATGCATGGGAATACAAGAAGCCTATTACTACCCGCACCAGCTATGTGGATGTCACAATAAATACGTCTCTCTGGAATGATATGATTTCCGAGGGCGCGTCTCCTCTTTTGATATTGACTCTGTCAGACATTTATTCCTGGACCGTGGATTTCTTCGGCCTCCAGAAAGGAGACCGTTTCCGTGTCCTTTATGATGAAAAGCTCTGCGAAAACAAGGTAATGGCCATAGACACAGTGCGTTACAGCGTATATACCCACGCCGGCAAGGATTTCCCTATGGTGATGTTCGACCAGAAGGACGGAGGTAACATATGGTGGAATGAAAACGGAGAGAGTATGAGAAAGGCATTCCTGAAAGCCCCTCTCAAATATTCCCGCATAAGTTCAGGTTTCTCCTATGCGAGAAAACATCCGGTTACAAGGAAGGTGCAACCTCATACAGGAGTGGATTATGCAGCGCCGGCAGGAACGCCTGTAATGTCCATCGGTGACGGTGTAGTAATAAGCCGCAAATATGAGGGTGCAGGCGGTAATACCGTCAGAATCAGGCACAATTCAGTATACACCACGGCTTACCTCCATCTCTCCCGTTATGCTTCCGGTCTGAAGCAGGGACAGAGAGTGCATCAGGGAGATGTTATAGGCTATGTGGGTTCCACTGGCCGTTCTACAGGTCCTCACCTTGACTTCAGGGTATGGAAAAACGGTTCCCCGATCAACCCGCTCAAAATGGAGTCTCCTGCGGCGGAACCGTTAAAAAAAGAAAATATGGATGCATTCAGGCGGAACCAGTCAAGGTTTGAAGCCCAAGTGGATTCCATCCACGCTGAAACTCACGCCCGCATCCTGTTTGACCTGTTGTAATCTGTCATTTCCTGTTGTAATCTGTCATTTGCCGAGGTTCTCACAGATGAGAGTCGCTGACGTGACAGAATTTACACGGACCTTCGTATAGTCTCCCGGTTTCTCCCCTCGGGACGGAAAGACGCACATCTTGTTGCTGCTTGCCCTTCCGCATAGTTCTTCCGGATTCTTCTTTGAAGGTCCTTCAACAAGGACCTCGAATACCTTGCCTAAATCCCGTTCGTTGCTCTTGAGGCTCATCCTGCCCTGCAGAGCAATGATTTCATTCAGCCTGGAGGTCTTTTCCTCATACGGAATGTCATCGGCGTATTTCCTGGATGCCAGTGTCCCCGGCCTTTCAGAATAAGCAAACATAAAGGCGGAATCAAACACTACCTCTTCCATAAGAGAGAGGGTATCGTGGTGATCCTGAATGGTTTCCCCGCAGAATCCGGCTATCACGTCCGTAGTCAGTCCACAGTCCGGAATCACACTCCTTATCTTCTTGACCCTTTCCAGGTACCACTCTCTGGTGTATTTTCTCCTCATCTTTTCCAGCATAACGTCGCTGCCGCTCTGGACCGGCAGGTGGATGTGCTTGCATATGTTCTCATACCTTGCCATAGTGTAGATGACTTCATCGCTGATGTCCTTCGGGTGGGAGGTTGAGAACCTGACTCTCAGGGACGGACTGATCTGGGCTACCATCTCCAGCAGAAGGGCGAAGTTTACGTCATTGCCAGCCAGGTCAGGATCCTTCCAATAATATGAATCCACATTTTGTCCCAGGAGAGTGACTTCCTTGTAGCCGTGCTCATAGAGTTCGCGAGCTTCCGCCACTATGGTGTGAGGGTCTCTGCTCCTTTCGGCTCCACGGGTGTAAGGAACAACGCAATAAGAACATACATTATTGCATCCTCTCATTATGGATATGAAGGCGGAGATGCCGTTCTTGTCCATCCTGACAGGAGAAATGTCAGCATAGGTCTCTTCGTGGGACAGCAGCACGTCTATCTGAGGCTTCTGTGGCGTGATGGCCTCAAGTAGCCCAGGAAGGCTTCTGTATGAGTCTGGACCAGCAACGAGATCGACCTGATGGCCGTCCAGCAACTTGTCTTTCAGCCTTTCCGCCATACATCCCACGATTCCGATAATCACTCCGCTCCTCCTCTTTTTCTGAAGTCTGAACTGCTCGATTCTGCCCCATATCCTCTGCTCGGCATTGTCCCTGATCGAGCAGGTGTTTGCAAGAATGAGATCAGCCTCATCGATGTTTTCAGTAAGGCAATAGCCAACCTTTTGGAGGATGGAAAGAATGACCTCGCTGTCGTTGACGTTCATCTGACAACCATAGGTCTCTATATAGACTTTCTTTTTGGCCGGATCGATAATCGGCCTGATTGAGTGTGTGAACTCCTGCATAGACTTTCGTTTTAAAAAAAGAGCCGACTGGAAAGCCGGCTCTTCTGTGGGTGCCCAGTCGGATTCGAACCGACGACATTCAGAACCACAATCTGACGCTCTAACCAACTGAACTATGGGCACCGTGTTGTATTAAGGACTGCAAAGGTACTAAATATTTTTACACTTGCAATACCAAAGCCGCCATTTTCTTAAAAATTATTTCTTTTCTCCGTAGGCGAGGTCTCCCGCGTCACCGAGTCCAGGCACAATGTAGGAGTGGCTGGTGAGTTCTTCATCGATAGCGGCAACCCAGAGAGTGACTTTGTCCTCCGGCATGCATTTCTGCAGATATTCCACAGCATATGCGCTGGAGATCGGGCAAATCAGGTGGGTGTAGGCAGGTTCACCCTCTTCACACAGCCTCTTGTAGGCAATTTCCAGCGAAGAACCGGTCGCCAGCATCGTGTCGGCGAGAATCAGAACCTTGCCGGTAAGGTCAGGAGAACTTGCATATTCGATATTGATATGGAAATCCTCTCCTTTGTCATACTTCCGGTATGCGGCTACAAAGGCATTCTGAGCATCGTCAAAATAGTTTAGGATTCCCTGATGAAGAGGCAGACCGGCACGCAGGATGGTGGCAACCACAATCTTGTCATCGTATGTCGGAATGTTTGCGATACCGAGTGGGGTGACAACCTCTTTTGGAGAATAGTTCAAGGTCCGGCTTACCTCATAAGCGAAGATTTCACCGAGCCTTTCGAGATTGGTCCTGAAGCGCATACTATCCTTCTGGATACGTTTGTCGCGCATCTGTGATACGAATTTGTTGAGAATCGAATTGTTCTCACCAAGGTTTATGACTTTCATCGGATTTGTGTTTTTTCGAAGCACAAATATATCCTTATTTTTCCCGTCTGCAAAATTTTCTTACCCATTTGTCATTGTTTCATCCGCAAAACTGTAATAGGAACCGTTGTGCGAAATTACCACGTGGTCAAGCAGCTGGATACCGAATGGGGCAAGAGCCTTGCGCAATTTCTGGGTGTTGGAGATATCGGCGGAGGAGGGGATTGCACTGCCGCAAGGGTGATTGTGTACAAGTATCATTGCTGAACACTTGCGCTCAAGTGCCCTTCTGACTATGATTTTTATGTCCATTATTGTGGCATCCTGGCCACCTGAACTGAATTTCTCCTTGGCTAGCAGCGAATTGTCCCTATTGAGAAACAATACCCAGCACTCTTCGTGGTCCAGATGCTTGAGAATCGGCCCCATAGATTTATATACGGCCTGAGGAGAATTCATCAGCTGGGACGAATGTCTGTCCATCTCCATTTCCTTTCTCTTCCCAAGTTCGAAGGTCGCTTTAAGGATAGCAGCCTTTTCCTTTCCGACTCCCTCCACTTCCATAAGCAATTCAGCCGAAAGACCGGACAGCGCCTTGAGACTGCCTCCTGAGATGTTCAACAGTTCACGCCCTATCTCGATTGCGTTTTTCTTCCTGGTGCCGCTTCGTAGCAAAATGGCCAGCAGTTCGGCAACGCTCAAGGCATCGGCCCCCTTCTCCAGAAGCTTCTCCCTGGGCTTCTCGTCATTGTATAGATCTTTTATCTTCATAAAAAAACAGGTTCAACAGGTGCCAAATCTATGGCAAAATCCCCGTTAAACCTGTTGTTTTTAATGGCGCCAAAATAAGATTTTTATTTATTTTGGCATTTTTGCACAAAATTGAAACTTTACTCCACGAAGGCCACTATTTCTCCCTTCTCAAGTCTGTCTCCCTGCTTTGCGCATACTGCCACGATGCTTCCGGAAACGGCAGGCACAATCTCCTCCATACCGTAATATGTCTGTACATATCCCATTGGCTTGCCCTTTTCCACCTTGGTTCCGCATACAGGAGCTGAAGAAGCATCATCAACGTCCACTTCCCAGAGAATCTGTCCCTTGACAGGAACCTGAACTGGAGTAGCTTCAGGGTGTGCGAAGACTATCTTTTCCACATCGAATCTCGGAACTTCGACGACAGGACGTGTGACGATAATCGGAGCCCCAGCCTTCTGGCGAGCTGCCTCAAGTTCCTTGTTGAACCTTTCCTTGGCAACTCCGCTCTTGTAGTCACGATACTGCCTCTCGTGCATTGCAAACTCGAAGAGTTCCTCGTCGTCCTGGCCGCAGTCCCATCCTTCTTCCTTCATCATCGCGCGGAACTTGTCCAACTCGTCAGGGAAGGCATCCTGAGGATTCCCCTCGTAGAATTCAAGTTTCTTTTCCTTCGCAATCTCCAGAATCTCAGGAGCAAGCGGCCCTGGAAGCCGTCCCATCTTGCCCAAAATCATATTCCAGGTATCCTTGTCGATGGTGCTCCAGCGAGGCTTTCCGGAAACCATTGCCATAAGATTCATCAAAGCCGTATTTTTGACATATTGGCTGAATGGTGTCACCAGAGGCGGATAACCCAGACGCGGCCACACATATTCAACTTCCTTGAAAAGCTTGACCATCAGCTGGTCCAGGGAAAGTTCCGCCTGGTTGCGGTTGCGCAGCGATGAATTGATGGCTGCGTGCACTCCTTTAAGGTCTGCCATCATCGAACCCATCATTCCTCCCGGAAGCCCGCACCCGACAAGCAGCGAACTCATATGTGAGTTGTTAGGGTCAATCCAGTATCCGAGGAAATCATCTATGAATTTCTGGGTAAGACTTCTCACCTGCATATATGCATCCATATCTATATCCTTGACACTGAAGCCGTCAGCCTTGAGCATCTGCTGGATGGTGATTACATCCGGATGAACTTTTCCCCAGGAAAGCGGTTCCACGGCAACATCCAGATAATCGGCACCCGCTCTCGCAACCTCAAGCATGGAAGCAGGGGAGAATCCAGGTCCACAATGTCCGTGATACTGAACCTTGATGTGAGGATATTTCTTCTTGATGCAGGAGGTTAGCTCGGCAAGGAAAGACGGACGGCCTACTCCTGCCATATCCTTCAGGCAGATTTCATCGCAACCATACTCAACCACCTTGTCAACGACTCCCATATAATATTCTATGGTGTGGACCGGAGAGTGGGTGATGGAAAGGGCAACCTGCGAGGTCATACCCGCCTTCTTGGCATATTCTACACTGAGCCTGAGGTTCCTGTGGTCGTTCAGACCGCAGAAAGAACGGGATATGTTCACTCCCTGGGCGTTTTTGACCTTGTACATCAGTTCCCTGACATCAGCCGGAACCGGGTTCATCCTCAATGCGTTAAGGCCTCTCTCCAGCATATGGGTGCGGATTCCCGCCTTCTGAAAAGGTGCAGTCCATTCCCTGACCGCCTTATTAGGATTCTCTCCGAAAAGGAGATTGACTTGTTCGAATGCGCCGCCGTTGGTCTCAACCCTGTCGAAACATCCCATCGCTATGATGGCCGGCGCTACTTCCTTCAACTGCGTGACAGTAGGCACATATTTGCCTGAAGACTGCCACATGTCCCTGTAAACCAGGGAGAATTTGATTTCTTTTCCCATATTTTGTCTATAACTCTCTCCTGAGTCTTGCCTTTGGGATGCCGAGTTGGTCCCTGTACTTGGCAATGGTGCGGCGCGCTACCTTGTAACCTTTGTCGGAAAGACATTCCACAAGTTGGTCATCGGTCAGCGGCTTCCTTTTGTCCTCGCCGTCCACGCATTCCTGCAGGGCTTTTTTCAACTCCCGGGTAGAAACTTCTTCACCATCCTGATTTTCAAGGCCTTCGGAGAAGAAATATTTCAATGAATAAATTCCAAAATGTGTTTCAATATATTTGCTGTTGACCACTCTGGAGATGGTGGAGATATCAAAGCCTGTTTTTTCGGCGATATCCTTGAGAACCATTGGTTTCAGATGTGTCTCATCCCCGTCGATAAAGTAGTCGTGCTGGTAGTCGATGATAGCCTGCATCGTGCTGTAAAGCGTGTTGTGGCGTTGCTTGATGGCTTCGATGAACCATTTTGCGGAGTCCAGCTTCTTTTTGACGAAGGTGGCAGCCTCCTTTTTCTCCCTCTCGGAGGAGTTTGCAGCTTCCAGCAGAATGTCCGCATATTTTCGATTGACCCTCAATTCAGGTATCGAGAACCGAGGCATTGAAAGAATCAGTTCCCCGTCTTTGTAGTCAAGCGTAAAATCAGGCACAATCTGCTGGGCCTGATCGTTGTACGAATCATCTATCTGTCCCCCAGGTGAAGGGTTGAGTTTCAGAATCTTAGCCATCGCTTCCTTCATCTGTACCTCGTTAATGCCCATCCGGGACATGATTTTCTGGAAATGCTTGTTGGTGAATTCAGTGAAATACGATTCCAGTATCTTTTGAGCGTTTTCTACGGCAGGCGTTTTTTTGAGAAGCCGGATTTGAAGCAGGAGGCATTCCCTCAAATCCCTTGCGCCGACTCCGGCAGGCTCGAACTCCTGGATAATCTTCAGCATCTGTTCCACCTCCTGTTCATCTGTCTGGATGTTGGCCCTGAAGGAGAGGTCGTCAACTATGCTCTCAACACTCCTTCTAAGGTAGCCGTCTTCGTCCAGACTACCTATGATGAAGGCAGCAACGTGGTACTGGTGTTCGGTAAGAGTCCTGTAGCCGAGCTGTTCCAGAAGGCTTTGTGTAAAACTCTCCTTGACCGAAAATGTGCTGTATTGCGGACGTTCGTCCTTCGAATAATTGTCCGATTTGAGGCGATAACTCGGGATGGAGTCATCCTCCTTGTATTCTGACAAGGATACCTCTCTCGGCTGCTCGTCCTCTTCGTTCTCCTTGGGCAGGTCTTCGTCCAGAACCGGATTTTCTTCCAGTTCCTTCCTGATTCTCTGCTCAAGTTCCTGCACCGGAAGCTCTATGAGCTTTATGGTCTGAATCTGGAGAGGGGATAGCTTTTGGCTCTGTTTGAGCTCCAATCCTTGTTTCAACATATTACAAAAATTTTATTGGACCATCGTTTTTCTCAAAACCTTGATGGTGTCCGTTACGAAGCTGTTCTGCCGGTCTATAACCGGATAGGAAATCGTTTCCTTGGTGACGAATGCACCAGGGAAATTATGCTTGATTTCCTCCAGAAACTCCATTGCTTCTGATTTTGTCCTGAAATCCCCGACTGAGACCTTGAAATAAGGGTTCGCATAGGTGCGGTAAGCGGGGATTCCGTGGTACGTTTTCAAGAAACGGGCCATTGTGGCTTCGGATTCGTTGCGGGCAGTCTGCTTGTTGTCGAAAAAGATTCGGATTCTATAGCCGGTCATGGTCTTTTTCTCGTTGTATGTCAGGTGGGAGTCCATCGAATTCAATATTTCCTGACTCTGGAAAACGTTCACCTGGGTGTCGTCTCCTTTGGCAGCTGAAGGCATTATGGAGAATATGTTGCGGCCAACCAGGGTGGAGTCTACACTTGCAGCAGGACGGTAAATCACCGAATCCACAAGTTCATAACCGGCCGGTATTTCGCTCTGGGCATTTGCAAGATGGGTGAATGCAAGCATCAGGGCTGCGAATATTATAATTCTTTTCATTTCTTGCTGTCTGTTTTTGTGCTCATTCCATTCAGGAGGTCCGAAAACGGAATGTCTCTTTTTCTTATTGTCTTTTTTATCTTTCCTGCTGAAACAGTGGCAGTAACGTCAATTTTACATTCGTTCAGCTTGGTCTTGTTACCGGCTATTGCAGCCACCTGGAACAGCGAAACGTTGTCCGCAACTGTTATAAGTCCTCTCAGATGGTGAACGTCGTCGGATTTTCTTTTGACGGAAAACGGATCCACCGTAAGAGTTCCAAGTTCCAGGTTTTCGTGCTTGAGGATGGCATTGACCTCGTTCACGTTGAAAGCGATAGTTGGGTTGTGTATGCCCATTGCGACAAAAACGGTCAGCGAGCGCATCCCGTTGGGTTTCACCGTTTCTATTTCAAATGAGGTCGGAGCTATCTCTTTGATTTTGCCGCATCCTGTCTGGGTAAGGGCCAGGGTGCAGGCTGCAAGCGCGACAAACGCATATTTCAAGATTTTTTTCATCATTTTTCATTTCTATTACTTCAGCCTACAAATATAGCCAACTTCGAGCAAAAACAAAATTTGAAGAAACTCTCTCAGAAATTTCAGTTTTTTTTGTTTCTTGTTTCTTTTATATCTAAATTAGCATCGTTTATCATATTTTTAAGACAAAACTCGCTAAAAATTGGCTGAAAATAAAAAGAATTGAAATATTAGATACAGAGTATGAAACAAGACAAAGGTACTCATTATGATGTCATTGTCATTGGTGGTGGCATCACAGGAGCCGGAACTGCAAGAGATTGCTCGATGAGGGGCTTGAAAACGCTTCTTCTCGAGCGTTTTGACTTTACAGCTGGAGCCACAGGGCGAAATCACGGTCTGTTGCACAGTGGTGCAAGATATGCCGTCACCGACCAGGAATCCGCAACGGAGTGCATCAAGGAAAACATGATTCTCCGCAAGATTGCGTCCCACTGCGTGGAAGAAACTGACGGTCTTTTCATTACGCTACCGGAGGACGACCTTGCTTTCCAGTCCACGTTCGTCGCTTCCTGCCAGAAAGCTGGCATCAGGGCAGATGTAATAGACCCAAAGGAAGCCATCCTTCTTGAACCGTCTGTCAACCCCGACCTGATAGGAGCCGTCAGGGTGCCGGATGGAGCCGTTGATCCTTTCAGACTGACCATTGCAAACGTAGTGGATGCCAGGATGCACGGAGCGGATATCCTTACCTATCACGAGGTTACAAACCTTATCAAGGACGGTGACAGAGTGGTCGGAGTCGAACTTGTGAACACCAATGACGGTTCTCGTTGCCAGCGTTATGCCGATCTGGTCATCAATGCAGGCGGAATCTGGGGTCACAAGATTGCGGCTATGGCTGGAGCGACTGTCAATATGTTCCCTGCAAAGGGAGCCCTTCTGATTTTCGGTCACAGAGTCAACAATATCGTCATCAATCGTTGCCGTAAGCCTGCTGATGCCGACATTCTTGTGCCGGGCGATACGATTTCCCTCATAGGTACGACGTCAAGCAGAGTGCCTTACGACCAGATTGACGATATGAAAGTGACTCCTCAGGAGGTCGATCTGCTCCTTAGAGAGGGACAGAAACTTGCGCCGTCACTTGCAACCACCAGAATCCTGAGGGCTTACGCAGGTGTCCGTCCTTTGGTGGCGGCTGACAATGACCCGTCAGGCCGAAGCATCAGCAGGGGCATAGTATGCCTTGATCATGAGACAAGAGACGGTATACCTGGATTCATCACCATTACAGGTGGCAAACTGATGACCTACCGTCTTATGGCAGAGTGGGCTACCGACCTTGCCTGCAAGAAACTGGGCAAGAATGTTCCTTGTACCACGGCCCAGACCTGTCTGCCAGGCTCCGGCGAAGAGCCTAAGAAGAAGGCATCCGGCAAGACATTCGGAATATCCGGTCTCGGGAAACGCGCTGCCAGGGGGCGTCACGGCACTCTCAGCAGTAAGATTGAAAATTCCGACAAGTTCAATTCCTCACTTGTTTGCGAGTGCGAGGAGGTTTCAGTGGGAGAAGTTAACTATGCTATCAAAGAACTTGATACCTACAATCTTATCAATCTGCGCCGCCGCACAAGAGTCGGTATGGGAACTTGTCAGGGAGAACTTTGTGCCTGCCGTGCAGCCGGTCTGTTGGCCAAGGCTTCCGGATGTGCAGTCAAGGCGGAAGAGGACCTTGCTAAATTTATGAATGAGAGGTGGAAGGGAATGTATCCTGTTGCCTGGGGGGAAACCTTATGCGAGGCTCAGTTCACTTCGTGGATATATGAAGGAGTATGCGGCCTGGATGCTTTTCATACAGGTAAGACGGCCAAATAAATAATGAGGATATGAAATTTGATTCAATAATAATAGGTGGTGGCCTGACCGGTCTTGTGGCAGGAATCAGCCTTCAGTCAAAAGGAAAGAAATGCCTGATTGTGTCAGCGGGACAGAGTGCCTTGCATTTCTTTTCAGGTTCATTTGAATTATGCTCGGCACCAGGGGATTACGAGGATGCACTGGCGACTCTGCCGTCGTCCCATCCATATTCTAGGATGGGTGTGGCAAGGACATTGGAACTCGCCTCGGGTGTGAAGGATTTTTTCTTGTCTTCTTCAATCAAACTTAGCGGAGAGGATAAGAGAAATCATTTCAGGATTACCCCGATGGGTGTATTGAAACCGGCGTGGCTTACCCTGGACGGGTATGCAAGCGTTCCTTCCGACAGGAAGATGCCTTGGAAGAAGGTGCTTGTTGCAAATGTGGGTGGTTTCCTGGATTTCCATTCTGATTTTTTAATGGCAGGTTTGGAGAAGGAAGGTGTGGAATGCATACCTTATATAATAAATATACCGGAACTGGATCGCCTCAGAACCAATCCGACGGAAATGAGGTCAACCAATATAGCCAGGGCTCTTACTGGGAATGTACTTTGTGAACTGGCGAGCCAGCTGTCAAAGGCAGGTGCCGGCTGTGACGCCATCCTCTTGCCGGCGGTCCTTGGCCTGAACGATCCTGAAAATGCCAATTCCCTGAAGGCCAGGATGGATATCCCTGTGGAATTTGTCGCTACTCTTCCTCCATCTGTTCCGGGCATAAGGACACAACTTATGCTGAAGGCCCATTTCCAGAGTCTCGGTGGAACCTTTCTTATGGGAGATACGGTTAATGAGGGTGTCTTTGAAGGCAATCAGTTGAAAGGTATCAAGACTGTCAATCACGCTGATATGGTGTTTCAGGCCGACAATTTCATTCTTGCAACCGGCAGTTTCTTCAGCCGAGGAATCAAGGCTTCCTCTACGGAAGTGTTTGAGAGCGTTTTCGGCCTGGATGTGGATTACACAGAAGAAAGACCTCAGTGGTATAGTCCGGATGTCTTTGAAAAACAGCCATATATGGAATTCGGTGTCAGGACTGATGACAAGTTCAGAGTGTCTCGTGACGGAAATGTCCTGTCCAATGTCTATGCGGCAGGTTCCGTTCTCTCCGGTTTCAACGGCCTGAAGGATGGATGTGGAGCCGGAGTATCCATACTGACCGCTTTGGATGTGGCTGACAGGATTGCAAATGGTTTCTAACAGGATTGCAAATGGTTTATAAAGTGACAGAAAGATGAATAAGGAAATAAATACCAGCGAGAATAATTTTGAACAGTGCATCAAGTGTACCGTCTGTACAGTATATTGTCCTGTAATGGCTGTGAATCCGGATTATCCGGGACCTAAGCAGGCCGGACCTGATGGAGAAAGATATCGTCTGAAGGACCCGGAGTTCTTCGATGAGGCTCTGAAATATTGTATGAACTGCAAACGCTGCGAGGTTGCTTGCCCTTCCAATGTGAAAATCGGTGATATAATCCAGAAAGCCCGTCTTCAATATAGTTCCAAGAAGCCTGGATTGAGAGAGTTCGCCCTGTCAAACACTGATTTGATGGGAACTGTTGCGACTGCCTTTGCTCCTGTGGTTAACGGAACTCTTAAGTTGGGCGCGGTCAAGAGCGTGATGGATGTGATGGGAATTGACAAACACAGGACTTTCCCTTCTTATTCCGGAGAAAAATTCGTAACCTGGTTTAAGAAGCACGCCCAGGCGTCCCAGCAGCAATACAGCCGTTTTGTAACCTATTTCCACGGCTGCTATGCCAATTACAACTATCCTAAACTTGCTAAGGATTTTGTGAAACTTCTCAATGCTCTCGGATATGGAGTCCATCTTATGGACAAGGAGAAATGCTGCGGAGTCGCCCTGATTTCCAATGGATTCAAGAAAAAGGCCATGAAGCAGGCAGAGAGCAACCTCAGCCAGATCAGGGGTGCCGTCGGGGCAGGGGAGGCAGTTCTTGCAACCAGTTCCACCTGTTCATTTACAATCCGTGACGAATATGAACATATTCTCGGATTGGACAATTCCGATGTCAGGGACAGTGTAATGCTTGCTACAAGGTTCATTTTCAAGTTGATAGATTCCGGACAGGCGCGTCTTGTATTCCGTTCTGATTTCAGAAAAAGGATAGCATATCATACACCTTGCCATATGGAAAAGCTTGGTTGGTCGATTTATTCAGTATCTTTGCTGAAAATGATTCCGGGGGTGGAGTTCTTTATGCTCGATTCCCAGTGCTGCGGCATAGCTGGAACCTATGGATTCAAGAAGGAGAATTATCCGTATTCCCAGAAAATCGGCGACTCGCTCTTCAGACAGATTTCGGCTCTGTCGCCTGATGTGGTGGCTACTGATTGCGAAACCTGCAAGTGGCAGATTGAGATGAGTACGGGATTCAGTGTGGAAAATCCTATTTCCATCCTCGCAGATGCCCTGGATGTTGAAGAGACTATTAAAGCGAACAAATAATAACTGATACACAATGAGCAGATTCTTCGATCCACCTGCCGCTAAAGAAAAATTGCCGGCAGAAAAAGTTGACAAAACTTACAAATCTATGAGAATCAAGGTATTCCTCGGCGCCTTCCTTGGCTATGCCGGCTATTACCTTGTAAGAAAGAACCTTTCGCTTGCCGCTCCTGAAATGATAGAGAACGGTATCCTTGATGCTGCGAAAGTCGGACTGGCAATGTCCGCTGTGTCCATAGCCTATGCTTTCAGCAAGTTTATTATGGGCTCAGTGTCTGACCGTTCCGATTCCCGCAAATTCCTTTGTGTGGGACTCGTGCTTTCTGCCTTGACGATGATAGCAGTCGGAGTCATTCCTTTTGGCACAAACACTGCCTTGAATACGGCCATCATTTTCGCTCTTATGCTGGTTGTCGGCTGGTTGAGCGGTTTCGGCTGGCCTCCTTGCGGGCGAATAATGGCGCATTGGTTCTCCCAGAATGAGAGAAGTTTCAAGATGAGCGTCTGGAACGTGTCCCATACGGTCGGCAGTTTCGCACTTGGTTTCCTGGCCATTGCCGGCGTTTCTCTCTTTATTTTCTTTGCTCCGACCTTCGGGCTGGATGCTTCTGAAGCCTGGAGGGGCAATTTCATCTTCCCTGCTGTAATTGCCATCCTGATTGCCGTGTTCTGCTGGTGGGCAATCCGCGATACTCCTGAGTCCTGCGGCCTTCCGTCCGTTCAGGAATGGAGGAATGACTATAGCGGAGTCAAGAGCAAAACTGCAACCGGAGAGAAGCTTCCGTTCAAGGTGCTTTTCGTGGATTATGTCCTCAAGAACAAACTTTTGTGGGTGGTTGCCCTGAGCAATATCTTCGTTTATATGGTTCGTTACGGCATCGGTGACTGGGCTCCTACCTTCCTGAATGATGCAGGGATAATGACCAAGGCAGAGAGCAAGGTCGCATTCTCCGTACACAATATTGTAGGAGCTGTGGGTACCATCCTCTGCGGTCTTGCAACCTCCAAGATATTCAAGGGCAGATGCGCTCCTATGAATGTAATCTGTATGCTGGCTTGTATGGTGGGTGTGCTTCTGTATTGGTTCGTAGGTGCAGGCTATGTTGATATGTCACCTGCTGCCCAGAAGACCATTGTCTATGTGGCCCTTTGTCTGATTGGATTCTTTATCTATGGCCCTGTTGCCTTGACGGGAGTACAGGCTCTCAACCTTGTCCCTAAGAATGCGGCTGGAACTGCTGCCGGCTTTGTTGGATTGTTCGGCTATTTCATCGGTGATGCAATCTGTTCTAAGATTTTCGTAGGTTCCGTAGCCAATTCGATGGGCTGGAATGCCGCCAATCTTACCGTGGCTGTCGGCGCGCTTGTGGGAGTTATCCTTTGCGCCCTGCTGATTCGTCCTGAAGCAAAGCAGACTGCGGATAACAAATAGGCTGTTATATCCGGGCCTGATGGCCAACCTGCAAAATAAGAGAGGGTGAATGAAATTGCTTTTTCAGTCACCCTCTCTTGTTATTATTCTGCGATGAGAATCTGAACACCGAGATCTTCAATCTTTGACCTCATGTTGTCAGGAATCCCGGAATCCGTGACGATGATGTCAATGTCCTCGATATTTCCGATTTTCCCGAATCCGCGTCGTCCGAATTTTGACGAATCGGCAAGAACTACCGTCTGTGCGCAGGACTTCATCATTGTGGTTGTAAGACGAGCCTCCTCGATGTTGGAACAGGTAATGCCTGTTTCGAGGTTGATGCCGTCACATCCGAAGAACAGTTTTGAGCAGCTGACGTTTACAAGTCCGGATTCGGTATATCCACCCCTTACGGAAAGACTGTTCTTATTCATTACACCGCCCAAGACGAACACTTTAACGTTTTCCTTCCCGTTCAACAGCACTGCAATTCCAAGAGATGGAGTTACGACATTGATGGTATTTACAGGGGTGAGGACCTCTGCAAATGCTGTCACTGATGAACCGGATGCCAGGATGATGGCATCATCCGGCAGGATGAGTTCCTGGGCCTTTTTCGCAATCAGCAACTTCTTGTCGCGGTTCTGACTGGCTTTCACGTCAACGCTGATATCCATTACGTGAGGTTTTACAGGAGATGCACTACCGTGTGTCCTGATGAGGATATTCTGGCTTTCCAGGATTCTGAGGTCTTTTCTGACCGTGGCGCCAGTAACACCCAACTGGTCGGCGAGTTCCTGAACTCTCACATAACCGTTGAGCTGGAGTTGCTCCTTGATGTACTTGTGCCTCTCTGCTATGCTGATCATTAGTAATTGTGTATAGGTAAAATAAATAAAAATGATAGATTTACAAAAATACGAAAATAATTGAAATCATAACTACAAAATTCATATATTTGCAACCCAATCGAATCGTGTGTATTCAAATGAAAGAAACGAAATTTCATATAAGATTGGCTCTACCAATCTTGGTGGCCTTTGCTCTCAATATATTTTCAGCCAATGCGCAGAACGTCGGCATCAAGACTAATCTGCTCTATGATGCGTTTGCCTCGGCCAATCTGGCCGTTGAAGTCGGTCTTGCCCCGAAGTGGACACTTGAGATTTCAGCAGACTATATGCCTTGGAAAACATATTTTGACTCAACCCGCAAGCATCTTTTCGTACAGCCGGAGGCCAGATATTGGTTTTGCGACCGCTTCAGCGGACATTTTCTTGGAATACACGCTCATTCCGGCATCTACAACGTCTCAGGCAGCGGAATTTCCGGCGGCAAGTCAATTCTGGGAGTGGATTTCAGTGCGCTGGATAAATACCGCTATCAAGGCTGGTTTGTTGGGGTGGGCATATCTTATGGCTATGCGTTCATCCTCAGCAAGCATCTTAATCTAGAGTTGGAAATCGGTGCAGGTTATGCTTATACCTGCAGCGACAAATTTGAGTGCGCGGAATGCGGTTCCAAAATCGCATCCCGTGTACCTTTTCATTATTTCGGTCCCACAAAAGCCGCAGTTAATTTCGTTATCCTCTTCTAAATCCGCAGTTATGAGAACAAGAATGATGATGACTATGGCCCTTGTGGCCTCAATCCTATTCGCGACAGTTATCGCCGCCAGTGCCTCAGAGCAGGATGTGACTCAGCCTTCAGGAGTCAAAATGTCCCGCAAGGCGGACAGGATGGACATATCCGTTCGTCTGAATATGGAGACAATCGAAGTGGGGAACAACTCCCTTGTTACCCTTACACCGATGATCGTATCTGATTCCGACACCCTGTCACTCTCGACAGTAGGCCTGTATGGACGCAGAAGGTGGTTCTATTATCAGCGCAATCAGAAACATATTCCCGATGCCTTCAAGGATGTCAATTTCCAGAAGAAGGATATTCCTGAGAGTTTCTCCTGGGAGGAGGAAGTTGCCTATTCCGACTGGATGAGAGGGGCGCAGCTGCAAATACTTCGTTGCAGGTTCGGATGCTGCAATCAGCCCGTTGAGCAAGATTACATACCGCTTGGCACCTATTCTCCGTTCACTCCGAAATTCATCTTCGTCACCCCGAAGGCTGAACTGAGGAAGGAGAGGCAGATTCAGGGACGTGCCTATGTGGATTTCCCGGTTTCTTCTACCGTCATACAGTCTCATTATCACGACAATGTCCGGGAACTTGGCAAGATTACCTCTTCCATCGATACCCTCAGGAAAGACTCTGATATCGAAATAATCTCCCTGTCCATCAAGGGTTTTGCATCTCCGGAAAGTCCATATGACAACAATACCAGACTTGCAAAGGGCAGGACTGCCGCCTTGAAGGATTATGTGGAGAACCTCTATGATTTCCCGGATTCCTTCATAAAGACCTCCTACGAACCGGAAGACTGGGACGGACTTGAGAAATACGTTCGCGAGAGCAATATTTCCAACAAAGAAGAAATCCTGAAAATTGTATCCGACAGGACGACTGAGCCGGACAAGAGGGAGTGGAGGCTGAAGAGCCGATATCCGTCCCAGTATAAGTTCCTTCTGGAGAACTGCTATCCTTCGCTTCGTCATAGTGATTATGTAATTGATTATGTAATAAGGTCATATACCGATATTGAAGAAATAAGACAAGTCTTTCGGACTTCCCCTGGAAAGCTGAGCCTCCACGAACTCTATTCCCTTGCCTCCGACTACGAGATGGGCAGCGAGGAGTTCAATCGGGTGTTCGAGGTTGCCGTGACCCTGTATCCCGAAGACCCTGCCGCAAACCTGAATGCCGCCTCGGCGAGGATGCAGTCGGGTTACGATGAAAGGGTTGACGAATATCTTTCAAAGGCCGGTGACAGTCCCGAGGCTATGTATATGAGGGGAGTCAGGGCTTATTTGAAAGATGATCTGCAGGATGCCCGCAGCTGGTTCGAAAAAGCCGCCAGGCTTGGAAATGAAGATGCCGCAAATGCTCTGAAAGACCTTGATGGAAAAGAATATATTATTCACTAATTCTATATTGTCATGAAAAAATTATCAATCATTGCAGCTGCCGCCCTTATGGCAGTTGTCGGCTGCCAGAAGCAGCCAAATGCAGGAACAAATCCTGACGAAGGCGAGAAAGTCTATATGGGCTTCAAGATCGCCACTGTTTCAACCAAGTCCGGGACCCAGGATGACGGTACTTCTACCAACGGAGTTGAGGTAGGTACTGATTCAGAGAACAAAGTTTCCAAAATCGACCTCGTCCTCAAGAATGGAACAACCAAGAAGGTAACCATCGCCAGCGACATCACCGCCGTGGCTCCACAGCCTGGCGAGGAAACAAGGGCCTTTATCGCTTCATTCAAGTCTTCAGAGCTTTCAGAAGGCAACTATCGTGTCTATGTGTATGTAAATGCAAATGCTCCTGCAACTTTCGATGTCGACCACGTAACCTCCGTTGACGCCGCTGATGTGACAACAAACATCGCACAGCCGAACTACTTTATGATGACCAGCGCCGGTGTTGACGCCAAGAATATGACGACCATCTCCGACCTGAGATCCCATACTTCAGCTGCCAATCCGCTTGACCTGGGCACTTTCGACGTGGAGCGCTCCGCTGTCCGTTTCGACTATTCTTCCCCTACAGCCGATAAAACATATACCCTTGCAAAGGATGCATCTGACAAGCCAACCGTTGTGGTAACTCTTCAGGATATGGCACTTGTCAACGAGAGCAAGGCATTCTATGATTTCAAGAGGGTGATTGCCGATCCGACTGTCGCTGATTGGGCAGCAAATTGGACCATCGGAGACATTGAAACTTCCAACAACTACGTCGTTGACACCGACTGGGCTGGAAAGAAGGCTTCATCCACCGGTATCGTTGATATGTACTATCCGCTCAACACCGCAAATGAGTCAACATACTCCTGGACTTCAATTCCGGATGCTACCACTCCTAATTATTCATTCTGGAAATATTCAACAGAGAATTCAATGCCTTTCACCACTCAGAAGAAAGGTATGACTACTGGTGTCGCATTCAGAGGACAGATTAAAGCTACTAACGACTGCCCGGCAGGCCTCAAGAGTGTCCTTAATGCCGGAGCAGCTACAATTTATGTGTTCGGAAACGTTCTCTATGGTACCTGGGAAATGGTAAAGACCGCAGCCCTTGCTACCGGTGCAAGCGCAAACTATGCTCTCAGGGCCGCTTATGACAAGGTTGAGGCTTCTTCAAAACAGCCTGCTGACTATGCATCTGCCGGATTCACCGCCTACAGCCCGAAGGATGGTAAATATCTTACCACCTACTACTATTGGAACCGTCACAACGACAACAACAATCCGGACGTGATGGGCCCTATGGAGTTTGCAACGGTAAGGAACAACGTTTACAAACTTTCCGTAACCAAGATCAACAAATACGGCCACCCTTACCAGGACGGTACTACCACTGACCCGGATCCTAATCCACAGCTACCAGACCAACCGGATGAGCAGACTGAGTACTACTTCACTGTTTCTGTGAAGGTGCTTCCTTGGGTTGTACGTATCAACAATATCGAATTCTAATTCCTATTCAAAATGTTGAGAACCAACATATTGACGACTATGGGCAGGGGGCTGGCAATCCTCCTGCTCCTGGTCGGCATTGTGTCTTGCAACACCGTGTTCGACGACCAGAGCGCCTGCCCCAGGGGCGTGTCGCTGAGGTTCGTGTATGAACACAATATGGAGTATGTCAACAGTTTCCACAGACAGGGTCATTGCGTCAATGTTTTCGTGTTCGACTCCGATGGCAATTTCGTGGACAACTGGATCGAGAATGACCCGAATCTGGTCAGGAACGAGGACTATCGAATGGAACGCAAGCTGGAAAAAGGTTCTTACACATTGATTGCCTATGGGGGACTCACCTGCGATGACGCATCATTCACATATTTGCCACTATATACCAAGATTCCGGGACAGGAAGCAGCCGTGACGATGAGACATCGTGGATATGAAAGCTGTGAATCTTTGCATTCATTGTTCTATGGAAGTGCCACTGTCGAAATCGGTGACGATGACTACGTGGAAAAGACCATTTACTTGATTAAGAACACCAATAATCTCCGTTTTATATTGCAACAGATGAACGGGGAACAGGTGGTTGCAGATGAGTTCTCCGTTTCAATCTGTGATGACAATGCTGCCCTCGGATGGGACAACGAAGTCATCCCTTACGGCCTTGTGACCTATAGTCCCTGGATTCAGGGAGAGACAATAATCGGTGTGCAGGAGAATGGACAAACCCCTGTATCTGCCGCCTTCTACGAACTCTCCACTTCCAGGCTGACTCTAAAGACCTCTCCGAGGCTGATGGTCTATAGCAAGGCAAGGCAGGAATATATAATCAACATCCCGCTCAATACCTATCTGCTCCTGCTCAAGAGCGAGCTCTACAGCGAGATGCCTTCCCAGGAATTCCTGGACAGGATCAGCGAATGGAGCCTTGTTTTCTTCCTGGATTCGCAGAACAGATGGGTCAATACCCGTATCGTAGTAAACGACTGGGTTGTAAGAATAAACTCCACTGACTTTTGAGATTCATAGCCTTCATATCGTCTCGCCTGAGGATGGCCATCACCACAATCTTGATTGGAATGATGGCTGTTTCCTGCATTATGGACGATTTCGAAACAGATTCGGAGGCTATGCTGGAAATCGGAGTTTCGCTCTCGGACCTCAAGGGACAGACAAAGGCATATGCCGACCCTGTTGAAGGCGAGACAATGAAGACGGTCAGGTTCATAATCGTCAGGGAGAACGGCTATGTGGAGCACAACAGGAAGGTTGACCTGGAGGTCGCCTCCTCCTCGCTCCAGGAGGTCAGCTTCAAGGTGGTGGCGAACGAGATGAAGTCGGTGTGGATAGTGGCCAACGAGGAAAATTCAATGGTTCCGCTTGATTTCGGAAAGATTGCTCCAGGAGCACCCTGCCCCTCGGATTTCCTGCGGGAGAGCCTCATAACCTTCAATTCCGCCGATGAACAGATGGACATTCCGTTGCCTATGACCTCGTACGAGGAATTCCGTATGCCTTCCACCGACCACCAGAAATCAATTCTCGTATACAGGGCTGCCACCAAGTTCACCTTCCTGATTACCAACCAGACCACAGTCCCTCTGTATCTGACAAGGGTGAACATCAACAAGGCTGCCAGGAAGGGTTATCTTTTCCCTCGCATCAAGGCCTTTGATGAATCTTCCGGCATCACCGATTTTAAGGTGCCGACGGTTGACAACAATGAATATTACACCTTCTCCAAAGAATATAAGATTACCCTCGGACAGGGAAGCACCTCAATCCTTGACCCGATTTACCTCAACGAGGGCCGGTTTACCGGTGGTGGAGCCGGGAAGAACTATGCAATCAGTGTGACTGTCAATGGGTTGGAGTTTTCCGGTGACTTGACCGAACTGGACTTGTTGCCGAGGAATACCCATACGGTCGTAAACATAACGTTCAAGCAGGACGGCAGCTCCTTCAACCTGGATTGGAAGGTTACAGTGCTGCCTTATTCCGAAGTCGTACTAAAGCCGGGCTTCGGACAATGATAATTTGAAAATGAAAGTCGGACATTGTTTCATATTAGTGTTTCTTGCAGCCATTCTCCATTCGTGTCTGGCCGAGCCTTCAGTGGGTGAAGGCAGCTTTGAGGGAGAGTGCACGGTTGATTTTACCGTTGATTACAGACCGCTTCAGTCCTCTCTCGATACCAAGGCTGCGGGCGATCTGATACGTTCCATTGACAATATCTCGGTGGTGGTTTATCACGGTGACGGAACCCTGTATATGAACGAATATCTGACTTCTTCTTCATTCAGCGTCACGGAGAAGGCGGCTCCTGGAGGCTATGCCGAATCCAAGGTGCATTCAGCCTCGTTCCAGCTGACCATTCCGAGGGGAATGTACAGAATCTATGCGGTGGTCAACCTCGACGCTCCATTGACCTCCGCCCAGGTATCTTCCGAGGACGCCGTCAAGGCGATTTCGCTGAACTGGAAGACGGTCGGATCAAATGTGGCTTCCGCCGAGAATGACAAGATGTTCGGGTTCTTCACCGCTGATGACCAGGTTGTAGAGCAGGCTCCTTCACTCCGGCTCGACGCCGCCTCGGTTTCTCTCCACGCCTGGGTGCGCAGGACTGTATCCAAGGTTACCGTTTCCTATGATGCATCCAATCTCAATGAGAATGTTTACATCTATCTTAAGTCAGTTCAGATCAGGGACATACCTTCAACCTGCCTGCTGGGCGCATCCAATGTACCGTCTTCGGCGGACCAGCTGATTGCAGAAGGGGAGAAGATTACATATTCCTCAAGTGAACTCTTTACCGAATGGCCCCGCATCACCAGGGGAAATCCGATTTATGGCAGTGACCATTCCGAAACCGCCGAGGCGATGTATTTCTTTGAGAATAACCAGGGTAAGGGTTCCAAGCACAACTACCATCCTGGCGATGCATCCTGGGACAAGGACAGGAAGCCATATGGAACATATATCGAAGTCAAGGCCTATTACATCAACAGGACCGACTATGATGCATCCCACGGTGAGATTACGTACAGGTTTATGCTTGGGCAGGATGTGACTGAGGATTTCAATGCCGCAAGGAACAATCACTACAAGATTACCCTATGTTTCAACCGCAATGCCAACGAGCCTGACTGGCACATCGTCTATGATCCGGTGGATCCGGAACTGAAGGTGCCGGACGTGATGTACATTTCATACGGATACAACAAGCGGCTGGATATCCCTGCAGCGGTTATCGGTGGTACGGAATCCACCATTACGGCTGAAATTTCGTCCAATCCCTGGTGGTATGAAGGACACAAATATGCCAATTATCCGGATAACAATGCTCCAAGCAACGGCTTCCTGAATCTTGAAGGCAGTAATCTGGTGAAGGATACGGACAGGACAGGGAAATATGTTTCAAACAAAACCTATGGCCGGATTTCCTCCGATGCCATAGACCGTTACACCATACCTGTCTATACCAGACCGATGACCCTGGGCGCATCATATTCAGGCTACAACTATTACGAGCACCATAAGCGTCAGGCTCAGGTGAAGATTACAGCCAAAGTCAACGTGGCTTCCGGCGGAGTGAAGACAATTACCAAATATGTCAATGTCATTCAGGTAGAAAGGTTGCTCAATCCGGGCGGAGTCTGGAGAAGGCACGACAACGAGTCTCCGTTCAAGGTGGTGCTGACCATTATGCCAGGGGAGAATCAGGACTATATTCCGTTGGTGTCCGAGGGCCCCTGGACTGCAAGGATCATCAAGGGAGCCGAATGGGTGAGAATCAAGGATTGTGCGTCCTCATCCTGGGGAACTTCCGATGTGACGGGCTCGACCGGTTCCGTTGTGCAGTTCGACTACAAGCCTGACGGGACGATTTCAGAGTCGAATGTCCGCTGCGGAATCATAGAGGTTTTGTACCACAATAACAATTGTTCACACTATGTGTTTGTGCGTCAGGGCTATGCGCCGACAAAAATAGGCTCTTACAAGTGGCACAGCTTCAATATGTGGCACTATTGCAAGGAGGTCACTTCGCCTTGCAGCGAGGGCTGTATGTTCAAGTTCGGTACTCCTCTGCTCCCGATCAAGCCTCAGGTAAACTTCAAGGCCGGATATGGTTTCAATGAGTCCGTGCCTGCCAACTGGACCTTCACACAGGACAATGGAAATGAGCTTACCTGGACTTCCATCGGAACAAATATGTCCGGATTTACTGAAAGTTCGATGTTCGTCGGAAGCACTGCACACGTGGCGACCTATACCCATTGGGACGACCTGGCTGCCAATTGTCAGAGGGAATATGGAGTGCTTTATGCCGATGGAAGTTCCGAGACCAAACTCTCCCGCAGCGATGCCCACGAGTTCCTTTTTGACGACAGTATCGTGCCTTCTACCGCTGCAAGCGTTGACAAGGGTATGAGGGGAGTGTTTATGTATGAGCCTGGCACGGGTACCAACCTTTTCCTTCCGATTGGAGCGACTGGATATGGTCACAGGCAGAAGGACAGCTATGTGGGTTCCCAATATTATATGAATGGAACAGTAGGTACGATTACCCACAAATATTCGGTTCTGAAATATGCCCAGGCGGCGACGGAACTGCCTCCAAAGCAGCCTAATTCCTCCGGTGTCCTTGTCAACAGGGCCATAACCATTCCTATGTATTATGACCTTTACAGACAGCTCGGAGCCATCTATTTCTATCGTTATGCCAGGCCGGCCAACAACCTCTACGTCGCCTGGGACATCAATTTCTCAACCTGCGGCTTCGAGGATTACCTCAACAATGCCTTCACCGGCTATGATTACGGTGACACCTCCACCGGCAATAATTCAGATATGGGCTTTGTCCGTTGTGTGGAGGACTGAC
>CAMBRR010000001.1 GCA_945870315.1 uncultured Bacteroidales bacterium | reverse complement strand
GATAGCATTTGTTTTTCAGCCCCTGGACTTTACCCCACTCCGAACTTTCCATAGAAAGCGGCACAACGGATGTCGTTCCGATTGGGCCATCATTGTTCCAGAGAGTACCGTTCTTATCCGCAGCCTCTATCTGTTCAGGAGTTGCAGTGTAGACATTGAGCAATTCATTCTTTGTGGTGGTTATCACCAGCGTAGCCTCACCGTCAACGACATCAACCACCGCAGTCGGATTCTTAGGATCCCAGTTGGTCTTCTTTCCGTTGACATCCACATCCGAGCCGAGAAAATAGATTTTCTCCGGAATCGTCACCGGGACTTCCGGCTCCAATGCAACTGTCAATCCAGTAACATTGTTCCGTTCGAGGCTGACGGCTTTAGAAAGTTCTTTCTGAAATACTGCGGCATTACCTTCTCCATCAACGGTTTCAACCGTAATCCTGAGATTTACATTCTCAAACGGCAAAGAGGCCAGCCAAACAACAGCCTCCTGCCCGGAAATCGCCACAGGTCCTTCCAATTCTATCTTTGAGACAGCATTTGCAGAAAAGCCGTCTGTCCTGTCATAATCAGCTGCGAGAACTGTAGTGCCGTCAAGAGCTTCAACAGTCACCTTGCCGACTGAGACTCCGGCCGTTAAGCCTTTGAGCGTAATCTTTGCAAAAGCCGTCTCGCGTTTGAACGGGAATTTAATCTCCTCACTAACATTTCCGGAGGTCACCTGAGCGACAAGCACATCAGAATCCTGATCATATCCTTCAGAAAATGTCTTCTGCCTGGACTGTACTCCTGAATTGAAATATCCGCTGTACTCAGCTTCCCCAACGGCCTCTCCGGCAAATGTCGCTGAAATCGACATGAGGCCTTCATTCAATACAGCAGACACAGTCTGTGCCTCAACACCATTTTCATATATATGAAATTTTCCGGCCTCGGCGTCTTCTGCTGTCCATTCATATTTTACAACGTTGTCCTCCCCGATACAGGCCACAGTCTTTGTCTGAGGCATCCCGGCTGTGATAGTTACAGTATGTGTTTTGGCAGAAGGCTGTTGTCCTTCATGATTCAAAGCCTGTTGACAGGCTGTTATCCCGAAAATGGCTGCCGAAAACAGCGATAAGATTTCTGTTGATATTTTCATATTTCAATCCTCCCATTTAAAGTTCTTCCTCAAATTCAATATAAGAGCCGTCAGTTCCGGCTTTACCTGCTTCGCCATAACTTAAGCAAAGCACTCCTTCGGTCGAGAAGGCCTCAACGATAGTCCAAGGTTTCTCGTAAGTCTTTTTATTATTCATGATTTTTGTTATTAGATGATTTTTGTTATTAGTTGTTTTCGTACGTCACCATCGCCTTGGTAACACCATCGGTATATTGTATTGTCCATTTGCCGGCGTATGGTATTTCCAGATAACAGCCCGCCTTCAAATCCTGGACTTTGCCGAAATCTGCAGACTCCATAGAAAGCGGCACAACGGATGTCGTTCCGATTGGGCCAACCTTATTGTCCCAGAGAGTTCCGTCCTTATCCGCAGCCTCTATCTGTTCAGGAGTTGCAGTGTAGACATTGAGCAATTCATTCTTTGTGGTGGTTATCACCAGCGTAGCCTCACCGTCAACGACATCAACCACCGCAGTCGGATTCTTAGGATCCCAGTTGGTCTTCTTTCCGTTGACATCCACATCCGAGCCGAGAAGATAGATTTTCTTCGGAGCATCAGCAGGGACAAGTTTCTTGTAGCCGACTATAGCCTTAGTGATGAAATCAGTGTATTTTATCGTCCAGATTCCTGCGTACGGAATTGTCAGATAACATTTGTTTTTCAAATCCTGGACTTTACCCCACTCCGGACTTTCCATAGACAGCGGTACGATGGACGTAGTTGAGATAGGGCCGACCTCACCGTCCCAAAGCGTTCCGTCATTTTCTGCTGTCTCTATCTGTTCCGGAGTTGCGGTATAGACATTAAGACTTACAGGGTCCGTACCTTCATATTTTATGACAAGCGTAGCCTCACCGTCATAAACATCAACCACTGCAGAAGGATTCTTCGGGTCCCAATTGGTCTTCATGCCATTGACATCCACATTAGAGCCGAGAAGATAGATTTTCTCAGGAGTACCTTCAGGAACGAATTTCTCGTAGGTAACAACCGCTTTGGTAATACCATCTGTGTATTTTACTGTCCATATTCCTGCATACGGAATAGTGAGATAGGAATTGTTCTTCAAGCCCTGCACCGCTCCGAATTGTGATTTTTCCATAGAAATCGGAACAATTGACGTTTCATTGACAAGTCCCCACATGGCGTCATCACCCGCTGCTGTACACTCCTGAGGAGAAGCCGTATAGACATTCAATTGTACAGGCTCATCAGCGAGAGATGTGATGACCAGCGTAGCTTCGCCATTGACAACGTCAACCACAGCTGTAGGGTTTTTAGGTTCCCAGTTCGGAGACAATGCATTTACCTCCACATTAGAGCCCAAAACATAGATTTTATCCGGAGCCTCCACGGTAGCGCCATTTGTAAGTTTCACAATTTTACAACCGTGGGCAGGCACAATAGGATGGAGTTCAGAAGCTCTTCCCTCATCCGCATGTTTCCAAAGATCGCGGACATCATATTCTCCGGAGAAGCCGAGTTCGGAAAACTTAAGTGAAAATTCCTGTTCCACATCTTCGCGGTTGAAGAAACCGATAATATGGCTGCCGTCAGTCATGTCTCCGTACCATATATTGCTTCCGGGGCTGTTCAAGGCATCATCAAGCGGATGGCCCACAAATCTGTCAGCATTGAGCGCGAGCATTTCGGTATTGGTATAGAAACGGATGTTGTCGCCCATGGTTGTAGGACGGTCGCTTGCCGCAATAGGTCCGCCGGCCATCAGTTGGATAGAGATTGCAAACTCTTTTTCAGCATCTGAAGCGTAAGTGTTGAGACGGGTGAAATCGCCGTCCAATATCACCTTGCCTTTGCCTGCCAGATGGCTCCATTTAGTAAAGCCGTCGAACTGGTTTCTACAGTTGGGCCAATTCTCCCAGCTTCTGCCCCTTTCATAACCGGAAGTGAAACTCCATGTGCCATCCCACGTATCGCTAACAATACGGAACATATTGCTGTATTCAGCTTCAATCTCAGCGTCATTATAAAGGTTTGGCATCACGAGAGAAAGGAAAATGCCATATTTATTTGCAGACTCGGCGCACCAGGAAATGGCCTTGGCATAATTGACACGACCATAGCCCGGTCCGCAGTAATCCTGTTCAAGGCGGCTGTATCCGTCTTCATACCAGTTGAGGAAATCCATACGGATCATATCCACACCAATCTCGTGATAGTATTTGAAAAATCCGTCAATCCATTCCCTTGCTCCGGCATGTGTTGCCAGAGCCCAGACATGCCATATATCCTTGTGGCCCGGATGCACCACATATTCATCACTGTCTGGATCATAAATCAGAGAGCCGGCTGTATATTCCGTTCCCGGTATCAGGACATCCTCACCGCAATGTACCCACATCGGGTTGTCATAAATGCCGACACGGATTCCTCTGGCGTGGGCTGCCTGTACAAACTCCTTAAAGTCCAGAGAGGACTGGTGAGTCATATATGGAGACCCGTCCTCCGCCCTGAATGTTCCTGACCCGTCCGTACATACCATGTCATAGCCGAAGGGTAACAGTTCCCTCTGCATCCAGTCAAGGACCTCAATCCATTGTTCAAGCGTATAGACACATTCATCAGGACCACGTCCTTCTGCATCCCCGGTTTTCATGTGTTCGTATATGGACCAGTACAGAGGTGCCTTGTACGAGTGCATATTCTCTATATGCGGAAGCTCAGGAAGTGTGACCCTGTCGCTGTCGGAAGGAGTCATCATTTCGCCATAATCAGTGCACGAGCACAGAACCGGCGAGCAAAGAGTCACAATCAATATCATTAAATAATTCTTGGTTTTCATATAAATGCTTCAATTAAAAATCTCCAAATCTTGTCATTCCTGAGGGACAGGTCCTTCATAGACACTGCTCCAGCTGAAATCACGGAGGTTGAATGTAAGAGTGTAAATGCCGCCCTCCAGAACGGCCCACAACTCATCATCCCCTCCTTGTCTCGGAGCCTGCATTTTTTTGCCTGTAACAGCGTCTTTTCCTATCGGTTCCTCATTGACTACGGGATGAATGAAAGGCTGCGCCCAGGTACCTGTTCTCATACAAAGTTTGAATCTGCTGTCAGTCCTGAGTTCTCCATGGTATACCCAAAGGAATTTGTCTTCTTCAGATTGTTCCAACAGATCGAGGTTGTCAATATCCCAAGTCGGATTTTTCGGTGTGGCATTGCCGACAAGATAAAGTGCCTTGACCTTGGATGGCAATTCCCCGCTAAGAATAATGAGGTCCTTCTCACTCTCACATGCAGTGATGGAGAAAAGGCAAATTGCCATCAACGAATAAAGTATATATTTGAATCTACGCATTTTGATGTTAATTTTTCAATTAATAGCCCGGGTTCTGTTTCAGATTGCTGTTGGTGCTGAGCACTTGTGTAGTCAACGGGAAAATCTGATAATGGTCGTCCGCATCCGGAGTCTTGTCCCACCAGCGGCCTGTCGAGAATTTACCGAAACGGATAAGGTCTGTACGTCTACGGCCCTCTGCAAGGAATTCACGCCCCCATTCGTCAAGCATTTCACCCATGTCAAGTTTTGCGGTTCCCTCAGGAGCATAAAGCACAGTGCCGTAATCTGCTTCAGGATAGTAACGTCTGCGTACAGAATTCAACAATTTGCCTGCAGCCTCAGTATCTCCATTACGCAACTTGCATTCAGCCAAAGAATAGATAATCTCAGGAAGCCTTATTTCCGCATAATCACTTTCGAGCTGTCCTTTGTCACCGTCCGGATAGAAAGGATATTTTGCAAAGTGCCAACCGGAATTGTGATCACCGGTAGTAAGATTGCTTTCTTTTTTGCTTGGCCACTGTTCCGGAGCCAAATCGTGGAAAGGTCCGACGGCATCCCGAATATAGATAGTATAATTCTGTCCCGTAGCGGTACAACGCTTTGTCAAGCCTCCTTCCTCATATTCGAGATAGCCATACACGAACATACCTTCGCGCTGACTGTTGCCGAGATTGCGATATTTCACCAGTCTGCAGTCGTCCGGATACTTGCGGAATTTGTTCACCGTCATTCCAAGGTCATATTTATAGAGGTTACCGTCAAGGTCATAGCTTGGAGAGCAGGCATACTGCGAGTTGTGCGGACCGGCGTTGCATTTGACATCTCCGAAATATTTATTGGAGCCATGAGGCACCGTACACCAATGTGTTGACTGCTGGAAGGCCCAATAGGTATAGCCTCCGGCTGAAGGAAAGCCGAACAGCATTTCATCGCTTGTGTCATTGTTCCAGTCAAAAATTGCATCCCAGCGGTCTTCGACCTTATATGGGCCATATTCCCCGTTGAGAATCTTCTGAGCATATTTTTCGCAATCAGAATAGCGGTCCACTCCGATCCACACCTCCGCGTTAAGATACAGGCGCACCAGCAAAGCCGCAACTCCGGCTTTTGTCCATCTGCCCTCCAGACTTGCCTGAGTGCCGAGACTGTGTTTTTCCTCAATAAGTTCAAGACATTCGAGAAGTTCTTTTTCTATGAACTTAAATGTATCCGCCGGTTTGGCCTGTTTTATATCTTTCGGAAGGGATTTGCTGAAATCAGTCCAGATCGGGATATTCCGGAAATTGTCAAATAGCTTTATATAGAACCATGCCCGCAGGGCACGGGCCTGCGAAGTGTAATTGTCGAACTCGGCCCTGGTCAGACCGAAATCCTCCGGCTTCAGTCTTTCAAGTTCTTCGATGACGAAATTACATTCTCCCACTCCCTGAAAACCGGCAATCCACATATTGCCGATGTAGGTGTAGTAAGTGGCATACTGGTCATATTGGTGATACTGGAGAGTACGCCAGACTCCGCTGTCATCCCACCAGCCGTCACGCTGTGGAGTAATAAGCTGGTCGGCAGTCAACTCCTGAGGAGTATGGAACTGTGTTACTGACCAATATGCGTGTTCAAAGGGACGGAAAACCACACGTTTGACATCAAGCGCACTATGGTAATAGTTGTCCCTTCCAACGGAGCTGTAGAGCGTCTCGTCCAGGTTCGTGCATCCGGCTATGACGGTGCAGAAAACCATCACTGATAATATATTTTTTATGAATTTCATATTCGATTGACACTTAATATTAAAAATCCACATGAACGCCAAGAATGAACTGTCTTGTACTAGGATAATAAGTACGCGTACCGGAAGCGCCGGGCGTCAGACCATTCACATTGTAGGTTGAAGGGTCTACCCCCGAGAACTTGGTCAAAGTAAATACATTATTGACAGTACCATAGACACGGACACCTTCGAAGAAGCGGCACTTGTCAGTTTTGAACGTATAGCCCAAAGTCAGCTGGTCAAGCTTGAAATAGTCACCGCGCTCAAGAAAGTAGTCCGTAACCGCATGGGATGAAGTGGGACTGATGGCGAAATTCTTGCTGAAAGCCTTTCTAAGCACATTTCCGCTGAACTTGCGTGTACCGTAATAATAATCGTGGATATTGAAGATATTGAATCCGAAAGCACCCCTGAAGAACAGAGACAAGTCGAAATTCCTATAACGGAAAGTATGGGTCGTGGAGAGATTGAATTTCGGCAGGCCATTACCGACAATTGTCCGGTCCTCCTCGGTGGCAAGTGCTATTGGTATAACATCACCTTCCCTGTCATAGACCATCCACTCGCCCGCATCGTTGATTCCGGCATAACGCCACATATAAAAGTTGCCGACGGGCTGCCCCACTTCGATACGCTGGAGATAATAGCCCAAGAACGGGCCTTCGACCCCGACTTCATCATAGTAGTCTTCTCCGATATAGTCAGAATTGCTGAAACTGATGAATTTGTTCTTGTTGGTCGAACCTATCACATTGAAATCATAGCTGAAGTCCCTCGTTTTTACAGGAGTGAAATCAAGCTCGAACTCGAAGCCCTGATTTGACATCGTACCCACATTGACAATGGCAGTCACATGCACGAAAGGAGGTACAGCCACATTGTATGTACCCAAAAGGTCTTCTGTCCGGCGGTTATAATAGTTGAGCGAACCTCCTATGCGGTTGTCAAGGAACGAAAAATCAATGCCAATATTCCAGTTCTTGCTCTTCTCCCAATGCAGATCGGGATTGACATTGTTCTCGGTAGCCCATATCTGGACGAATTTGCCGTCGATAAGATAATGTCCGAAACCTTTCATCGTCGGTATGGACTGATAGCTGCTGAAATCCTGATTACCTGTTACACCGTAGTCCGCACGTATTTTAAGTTCGTTGAGCCAGGAACGTACACCATCCATAAATGATTCCTGACTGATTCGCCATCCTGCCGAGAAAGCCGGGAAATTTCCCCATTTGTGTTTTGCTCCGAATTTCGACGAGCCTTCGTGACGAAGAGAAGCGGTAGCGAAATACTTCCCGTCCCAATCATAACTTACACGGCCGAAAAATGAAATGAGTTTGCTGTCATTACGGTAGCTGTCCATACCTATAATGCCTTCTTCAGCAGCATAATCACCGGAGCCGAGATTGTCAGATGTTGTACCATCGTTCGCAAAATCCGAATTGGTGGCGCTGAATCCGCTGTTCTGCCAATAGGCATAGCTGTAACCGAGCATTGCCTTAACGTTGTTTCTGCCGAACTGGCCGGAAAAATTCGTCAGCCATTCAAACTGGTACATCTTCTCCACCTCACTTGCACGGGAAGCCGAACCTGCATGTCCGCTATTGACTGAAATAGTGGTATTGGAGGGTGTAAAACTGGATTTGTCGTAGGTATATTGCCTGTCTGCAAAAGTAAGCTGAGTATTGAGTGAAACGGGAATTGAAGGGTCTTTGAAAAGCAGGGGCAAAAGATTGAGTTTTGCCGTGGCATCCCAGTCAAGCATACGCATATCAGCGTGCGACTTGACCAGCTTCTGAAGTTCCACCGGGTTTTGTCCTGCAGACTGCCCCATGAAATTATAGTACATTGACGGGTCATTCGGATCCATAAGCGGAGTTGTAGGATTCGCTTCAATGGCAAGTCTGAATACGCTCCAATCAGAATTGTCACTAGAGACAACTCTTGGTGCAATATTCGCGCTGAAGGTGAACAAGCCGCCTTTGGTTGTATGCGTAATTGAGGCACGTCCTCCGTATTCTTCCCTATTTGAACGCAAGTCAATACCATTGGCATTCCGGTAGTCGACACTCACACGATAGTTGGTATTTGCCTTTCCACCTGCCAGACTGACGGTATGCTTGTGGGAAAAGCCCATGCGGCTCACTCCGTCAAGCCAATCATAATTGCCCCCGAGATCTGTCTGAGTGCCTCCCCAGGCAAGGCGCACCTTACGGAAATCAGCGGCATTCATCATATCGAGTTCTTTGATCATTTTATCAAAAGAAACTGTCATAGAATAGTTTGTGTGCAACTGACCGTCTTTGCTTCCTTTTTTTGTGGTGACGAGAATCACTCCGTTCGCACCTCTCGTACCGTAAATTGCAGACGCAGCTCCATCCTTCAGGACATCGAAAGAGGCAATATCATTCGGATTGACATTCTGAAGGCTGCCGCCTGCGACACCATCAATTACGACAAGCGGTGAAAGTCCGGCCTGACGGGAGTTTACGCCACGGATCTGAATACTTGAAGTGACGTTCGGATCGGCAGCCCCTGTGTTTACTATAGACACACCGGGCACTTTGCCTTTGATGAGAGCCGCCGGGTCGGAGGAACTGACGGTCAGAAATTCTTTTTCGCCAATGTGGCTGATGGCTGACGTCAGTTCCTTTTTATCCATTGTACCGTAGCCGATTACCACAACGTCGTCAAGGAGCTCGGAATCCGCCGTCATCACGACATCAAGTCCGGAAGTATCGGACTGGACTTTTTTATTTACCGTTTTGAAACCCAAATAAGAATAAGTCAAAGTGGCACCTGCCGTAACCTCAATAGAATAATATCCGTCAATATCTGTCGTGGCGCCTGTTTTCCCGGAAGTTACCGCCACTCCCACAAGAGGCTCTCCTTCAGTATCCGTGACACGGCCACGGACGATGATTTTTCCAGCGGATACCGCACTTTTTACATTTGAGAGGATAATCTGCTGTCTGACGACCCTATAAGTGAGATTGCGCTCCGGCAGAATCTTTTTGAGGACAGCCGACAATGGCTCGTCTTTAACATTTATTGTGACAGGAGTTTTTCCCGAAACCTGGTCGTTGTTGTAGAAAAAGCGGTATTCTGACTGCTGTTCAAGCAGCGTCAGCACCGTTTCCAGCGATTGCTGACTGACATCGATACTCACTTTCACATCCTGGGCAGAAGCCGTCACAGGAAATGACAGCGCAAAACACAGGCATAGCCATACGGCGTAAAAAAGTGGTTTGTTTAGTGAAATGTGGTTTTTCATGTTTTTAATTATTCATACACAATAAAGACATTTCAGACATTCAAACCCACGGAAGAAAGCTCAAAATATTTTTATTCAATTATAAAAAAGCTTTCCATTGTGGGTTCGGCCGAGTCATTTGTCTTTATTGTAGACCTCGAAATTACAGAGAAATTATAAAGCACAGAAAATATGAATAAAACACTACTCTTTGCCATGGTCTTCGCCATGTGTGTATGCGGATGCCGGAATGGTTCCAAACCGGCTATTGAAACGGATATGGAACTTGAAAATAAAGTTGCAAAGAAGCTCGCAGAAATGACTTTGGAGGAGAAAGTCGGGCAGATGACACAGCTCAACATTACCGCAGTCTGTGACAAAGGAAAGTTGACGAAGGAAGGAGAAGAGCTGATCCGCAGATACAAAGTGGGTTCGTTCATCAATGCACCTGACGGGATGGCAGAGGACCCGCATGTGTATAATTCCATGATCATGGCAATCAATGACGTATCCATAGACGCAATGGGAATTCCTGCCATATACGGACTGGACCATGTACACGGGACAACATATATTAACGGAGGGATTCTTTTCCCTCAGGAGTTGAATATTGCAGCCACTTTCGACAGGGCTCACGCCTACAACATGGGAGAGGTTACAGCATACGAGAGCCGCGCCGCATCAGTGCCATGGACCTTCAGCCCCACCATGGATTTGGGACGCAATTCAGCCTGGCCGAGACTTTGGGAGAGTTTCGGGGAGGATGTTTATGTTAATGCGGAGATGGGAAAGGCCGAAGTTCTTGGACTGCAGGGCAATGATCCAAACCATTTGGACAAATACCATATTGCAGCCTGTGGAAAGCATTATATGGGCTATGGAGCTCCTGTTTCCGGACAAGACCGCACTCCATCCTCCATTTCTCGTTCACAGCTTAGGGAAAAATTCTTCGAACCATTCAAACAGACCCTCAAGGCCGGAGTGCTCACACTTATGGTCAATTCCGCCAGCGACAACGGGATGCCTTTCCACTGCAATACCGAGCTTCTGACGGACTGGGTCAAGAAGGATTTGAATTGGGACGGAGTGATTGTAACAGACTGGGCCGACATCTACAACCTCTACACTCGTGACAAAGTGGCATCTTCAAAGAAAGAGGCAGTGAAACTTGCAATCAATGCAGGGATTGATATGGCTATGGTGCCATACGAAACTCAGTTCTGCACCGATCTTATTGATCTTGTACATGAAGGAGAAGTACCTATGTCGAGAATTGACGATGCCGTACGCAGGGTCCTTCGGCTCAAATATCGTCTCGGACTGTTCGATGCGCCGGACTCGTCTTTTGAGGATTATCCTGAATTCGGGAGTGCTGCTCATATTAAGAAGGCATATAGGGCTGCCGTAGAGTCTGAAGTACTTTTGAAAAACGACGGAGTGCTTCCGCTATCCAAATCCGCACGAATACTTCTCACAGGTCCAAACGCACATTCCATGCGTACCCTGAACGGAGGCTGGTCATATACGTGGCAGGGCAATGCCGCTTCGCGGGAAAAATTCACTGGCAAGTACAACACCATTTTAGAGGCCATGCGGTCCAAATTCAGGAATGTTGACTATGTTCCCGGAGTAGAATATGCAAGTTCAGAATGGGACGACTGGAAGGAAGAAAAAGTTTCTGATATCAATGCGGTAGTGGATGCGGCCAAGATGGCGGATGTAATTGTATGTTGCGTCGGCGAAAACTCCTACTGCGAGACACCGGGTAACATCAACGACCTCAACCTTTCCGAAAACCAAAAGACTCTGGTGCGCAGACTCGCCAGAACGGGCAAGCCGATTGTGCTGGTTCTGAATGAGGGACGTCCGCGCATAATCAGCGATATAGAGCCATTGACTTCAGCTGTGGTGGATGTCATGCTTCCTGGCAATTTCGGAGGTGACGCTTTGGCTGCTCTCCTGTCAGGAGAGGAGAATTTCAGCGGACGTCTGCCTTTCACATATCCGAAATATGTGAACAAACCGGCGACCTACGACTACAAACCATGCGAGCAGGTCGGCACAATGGAGGGTGTATACAACTACAACGCCACAATGGATGTGCAATGGCCTTTCGGACATGGCCTCAGCTATACTTCATTCGCATATACAGATATGAATGTTTCTGTGGCGGGCCGGACTGTTAAGGGAACGGATGGTACTGTTGCCGAAGGAGATATGCTTCAATTCAAGGCAGGAGACGAAATCATCGTGACCGTCAATGTGACCAACACCGGATCCGTTAGGGGCAGGGAGAGCGTGCTCCTGTATTCTTCTGACCTCTATGCTTCTTCGACTCCGGATGTGCGCAGGCTTCGCGGATTCGACAAAGTCAGCCTCGCTCCGGGCGAAACAAAAACCTTGACCATAAGATTGAGTGCAAATGCTCTCGCATTTGTCAACTACAATGAGCAGTGGACTCTCGAAAAAGGAAACTTCATCCTTTCGGTCGGCGAACTGCACGCCCTTCTGCATTGCTGCGAAACTAAAGTCTGGGCAGAGAAAAACATTGAAGAATAAAGGTTGTAGGACAATTTTCAACAACGTCAAAGATCCAATTTAATTTTTAACCCGTCCCATTTTAACGGGACAACAATGTATCGATTTATGAAAAGGATATATTATTTTGCAATAACTGCACTGTTTCTTATGGGTATTGGTTGTAGGGCCGTGTCGGCTTTTTCCCGGTCAATAACCACAAAAAGCGTCGGGGAGCTAACCCTTTCCTGCCCCGAGGCCGGAAATTGGAAGTTTGATATGACTCTTGAAGAAAAGGACTCCTGTGAGATTGTGCATATTTCTATGAATGCCACAGTCCCGAGTGTTCCCGCCCGCTTCGAACTTTCTTTTGAATGCCCGCAAAAGGATGCCCATCATCTTTGGGCCAGCCGTTCTGCAATAGACAGATGCAGGCTCAAGGCGGAATGGATGGCGTGGTATGGTTCCGCCCTTGCCCTGAGTATGCCGCTATATACATTCATGAACACCAACAACAAAAACAGTCTGACTGTAGCCTGCAGCGAGAGCATGCGCATGGTGGATGCCGTCATGGGACTACGCGAAGAAGGAGCAGCACTCAGCGGCGTCCTGGGCTTTTTCAGTCAGGCAGAAGCACCGCTCTCCAACTACGAGGTCTCGATCATGTTCGACAGCCGTGAGCGTTTCTGGGCGGATGTCGTGAATGATGCCTCTCAATGGATCGCGAACGCAGCGGGATTCGAGAACTGCGAAGTGCCCGATGCTGCATTTGCGCCCTTGTACAGCACCTGGTATCAATTCCATCAGAATGTCTCCGACAAAGAAATAGAGGCCGAGTGCCGGCTTGCTTCCGCCATGGGCATGAAGACCATAATTCTTGATGACGGCTGGCAGACCGACGACAACAACAAAGGCTACAGCTTTTGTGGAGATTGGGAAGTGTCCAGAAACAGATTTCCGGATATGGCTGGGCATGTGCGTAAGGTTCATGAGATGGGAATGAGGTATATGATATGGTATTCAGTACCGTATGTGGGAGAAAAGAGCCGTGCATACGAAAAATTCCAGGGAAAATATCTCGCCAAGGGCGGTCAGGACTGGTGGGTACTTGATCCGCGTTTCCCGGAAGTGCGGGACTACTTGTGCGAAGTTTATGAAAAGGCCCTCAAGGAATGGAATATTGACGGTTTCAAACTTGATTTCATTGACGAGTTCTATCTTAGAGGGACAGATTCAGCAATAACAGAAAACTATGAAGGCAGGGACATCAAATCGCTTCCTCAAGCCGTTGATGTGCTTATGAAGGAAATCCGCAGCCGTCTTCAGGCAATCAAGCCGGACATCCTCATTGAGTTCAGACAGGAATATACAGGCCCGGCAATCCGCCAGTACGGCAATATGATGAGGGCGGCTGATTGTCCAGGAGATATGCAGGGCAATCGTATGCGCACGACCACGCTGCGTCTTACAAGCGGCAAAGCGGCCGTACATTCCGATATGCTTGAATGGAATGTTGCAGAGACACCAGAAAATGCGGCAAGAGCTATTCTCTCTGTGCTTTACACCACGATTCAGTATTCGGTAATGCTCCGAGACCTGCCGGAAAGTCACACAAAAGTCATCAGGCACTGGCTCGACTTCTCGCAGAAACACCGTACCACCCTGCTCCACGGAAAATTCCGCCCATATCACCCGGAAGCATGCTACCCGATTCTCGAAGCCGAGAGCACTGATGAACGCATAATAACAGCGTATCAGGATGGCCTGGTCGTAAAGGCAGGTGCTCCGGACAAGGATATCTATATAATCAATGCAAGCGGAGAAGAAGGTCTGGTTATTGATCTGCAGAAAAAGCCCCGCAGATGCAGTGCATACAACGTATTCGGAGAGCCGGTCAGCATTCCAGTTCCACGAACAGGTCTGTCACGCGTCTCCGTCCCGAAGAGCGGTTATGTAATCATAGAATATTAAAGCCTTCCATTTTTCAGAGCCAAACTACAACAAAAAACGTTTTTTTGTCATTTGTTTTTCTATGCTGCTATTTCATACATATTGCTGCTGCCAAAGTTGACACGCTTACCGTCTACAGTCAAGCTATGAAAAAGGACGTCAATTCCCTGGTTATACTTCCTGACAGTTATCCGGTACTACAACAACGATAGAATCAAACTGAGGCTAAAAGGAAAGAGCCCGGTGCAATACCGAGCTCTCTTCCAATCTAAGGTCTCATAACTAATGTTAAACCGTCCAACTTTTGGGGGTCACATCAGAACGGAAGGTCGTCTTCAAATGACTCGCTTCCGCCCATAGGGGTACCTGTTGGTGCCGAATAATTTCCGGCAGAAGCCGCATAGTCATTTTGAGGAAGTGGCTGCTGAACAGGTGATCCCATATATCCGGCTCCACCAGCGACTGCCCCTGCGGCATAATCCGCCTGGGAAAATCCAGCCGCGCCAACCTTTTCCATACGCCAGACTCTTACATCTGTGTACCAACGGCCGTTGAATTCACGGCTGCTGAGATTGAAGGAAGCCTTTACCCGGTCTCCGATATTGAATTTTTCCAGATCCTTGACCTTGTCATCGCCCCATACGTTCATACACACCTGAGTCGGGAAATTGCCTTCCTGATACTCAAGGATGAACTCCTGCTTGGACCAGGAACCACGAGAAGAGGTACCGGTCTGAACGCCAAGTTTATTGACGATTTTTCCTTCGATTTCCAAAGCCATTATTTCTCTGCTTCTACGAATTTACCTACTTTCAAGACCTCAACATCGAAAATAAGAGTTGAGTTAGGCTCAATTCCGCGAGTTCCTCTTTCACCATATCCAAGAGAAGCAGGAATATAGAGAGTAGCCTTTCCACCTTCTCCAAGCAGGCAGAGACCCTCTGTCCAACCCTTGATCACACGGTTTGCAACGAACATTGTGGAATCGTTCTCATCAAATACGTCACCATTGAGGAGGGTACCTTTGTAATTTACCCAAACTGTGTCCTTAGGAGTAATCTTCTCCTCTGCACCAGCCTCGATGATGGTGTACTGAAGACCGCTTTCTGAAGTTTCAACACCTTCCTTGGCACCGTTTTCAGCAAGGAAAGCCTCTTCTTTTGCAAGATTTACAGCCTTCTTGTAGTCAGTTTTCTTGGTAAGGAAGCCATTGAGAATCTCACCCATACGGTCGAGGTCGATGTCAAACTGTTTGCCAAACTCAGGATCATATGGATTGCCCTCAGCCTTGAGGAAATCCTTCATACCTTTCTTTACCATTGCCATATTCAGGTCACCAAGTTCCTCTGCAAAGTTGTTTCCTTTGATGAAGGAGCCGAAGTTCACTCCGATAAGGTAGCTTACTGAGTCAACGTCTGCAGAAGTAGGAAGTTCAACATCAACCTTGACTTCCTGACTCTTACAAGAGAAAGAAAGAAGAGCAACAACTGTTGCAAGTGCGATAAATTTAAGATTTTTCATAATAATTATTATTTAATATATTGTCTCAATATTGTCTCACAGTTTCACACAAAAAACCGCCGCTCTGCTCCGAGCGGTAAGATTTTGCAAAGATAAACCTTTTTTCATTAGACAAGACATATTTTTTTTGATAGTATGGATTTTCTCACTAAATTAGTCAGTCGTTTTGAGAAACATACTTACTATATGGCTATCGACTCATCTGTACTTCACGCGAAGTTGAAGGAATTCTTCGGTTTTGACTCCTTCAAGGGAGATCAGGAACGTATCATCAAACATCTCACCGCAGGCAACAATGCTTTCGTACTGATGCCTACCGGTGGAGGCAAATCACTTTGCTACCAACTTCCGGCCCTGGTGATGGAAGGCACCGCCATCGTCATTTCGCCCCTTATCGCACTGATGAAAAATCAAGTTGACGCTATCAGAGGCTTCGTCTCGGGAAACGATGGGATAGCCCATTTCCTGAACTCATCCCTCAGCAAAGCTCAAATAGCCGAAGTGCGCAACGACTTGCTGAAAGGCGTGACAAAACTGCTTTATGTAGCGCCGGAGTCCCTGACCAAAGCCGACAACATTGCCATTCTTCGTGAAGTCAAAATATCCTTCTATGCCATAGATGAAGCACATTGCATTTCGGAATGGGGCCATGACTTCAGGCCGGAGTACAGGCGTATCCGCACAATAATAGATGAAATCGGGAACGCTCCGATAATAGCCCTCACTGCGACGGCGACACCCAAGGTGCAGAGCGATATAATCAAGAATCTCGGAATGACTGACGCTACAGTCTTCAAGTCTTCATTCAACCGTCCGAATCTCTACTACGAGATCCGCGACAAATCCGACCCGAAGAGGGATATTATCAAATTCATAAAACAAAACCCCGGAAAATCCGGCATCATCTACTGCCTCAGCCGCAAGAAGGTGGAAGAAATGGCAGAGCTATTGAATATCAATGGAATAAAGGCTCTTCCTTACCACGCAGGATTGGATGCCAAGACAAGGGCTGCCAACCAAGACTGCTTCCTGATGGAAGAGGTGGATGTGATTGTAGCAACCATCGCTTTCGGAATGGGCATTGACAAGCCGGATGTCAGATTCGTAATACATTACGACATTCCCAAGAGCATCGAGGGATATTACCAGGAAACCGGGCGTGCAGGAAGGGACGGCAAGGAAGGGCAATGCATCACCTTCTATAGTTATAAAGATATCCAGAAACTGGAGAAATTCATGCAGGGCAAGCCTATCGCCGAGCAGGAAATCGGCAAGCAGCTGCTGATGGAAACCGTAGCTTATGCAGAGTCCAATTCGTGCCGGAGAAAGTTGCTCTTGAGCTATTTCGGTGAAGAATATGATGTTCCGAACTGCGGAGCCTGCGACAATTGTCTGCATCCGAAGAAGCAGTTTGACGGAAAGGAGGAGATGTCACTCGTGATTGAGCTTGTGGACTCCCTTCCGGAGCATTTCAAGATAGACCATCTTGCCAACATCCTTGCAGGTGAGGTCAATGCCCTCATAAAGTCATACCACCACGACAAATTGGAGCTGTTCGGTTCAGGGAAAGACCATACCGTCAAGTTCTGGTGCGCAGTAATCCACCAGGGCATCATCCTCGGACTTCTCTACAAAGATATCGAGTCATATGGATTGATAAGCACGACCGACAAGGGAGAAGAATTCTTCCGCAATCCGTTCACCATAATGCTTACCGAGGACAGGGTTTTCGTGGAAGGAGAAGATGATGATGAAGATCCGGCATCCAACATCGGCAACCAGAGGGGTTCCGGAGGAGGTGGGGACGAACAATTGCTTCCTTTGCTCAAGGACCTGCGCAAGTCCATTGCCCGCAAGAAGGGACTGCAACCTTGGGTGATTTTCTCTGACCAGGCCCTGGAGGATATGTCCATAATGTATCCGATCACACTGGAGGAACTGAAGAACTGTCAGGGAGTCGGAGAGGGAAAAGCCAGAAAGTTTGGAGAGGAATTCATCCGTCTGATTGCCAAATATGTGGAAGAAAACGAGATAATGAGGCCTGACGACTTCATTGTCAAGTCCACCACCAACAGGTCAGCCAACAAGATTTACATCATCCAGAGCATCGACCGGAAGCTCTCGCTTGAAGACATTGCCCAGGCGAAAGGGCTTGATATGGACAGCCTTATGAGCGAAATTGAAGCAATTGTATGTTCCGGAACAAAGCTCAATCTCGACTATGTCATCCAGCAGGATATAGACGAGGATGTAGTGGACGAGATCTACGACTATTTCAGAAACGAAGCCACTTCTGACTCACTTGAAGCCGCGATGGAAGACCTTGGCTCCGACTATGAGGAAATGGAAATCAGGCTGGTCAGGCTGAAATTCCTTTGCGAAGTGGCCAATTAGAAGATTTCTACGGAATATTTTTTGAAGATTCCTACATTTCAATCCATCGTACCGAAGGGTCACGACGGAAGTACGAGAGTTGCCTCTTGGCATAGTGACGTGTATTGCGCTGAATCAGTTCCACTGCCCTCTCAAGAGTATTTACAGAACCGTCAAACCAGTCGAATATCTCCTTGTACCCCACAGTCTGCAAGGCCGGCAGGTCTCTGTATTTTTCCAAAGAGCGGACTTCCTCAACGAGACCGTCGTCAATCATCTTCAGCACCCTCTTGTCAATCCTTCTGTAGAGTTCTTCCCTAGGACGGAGAAGTCCGATTTTCTCCACTTGAAAATCGCGTTTCTTTATAGAATTGGTCTTGAATGACGAAAAAGGGCGGCCACTGACAAGACAAACCTCCAATGCACGCAGTACCCTCTGACCATTGGACATATCGATGACAGCACAAGTGGCAGGGTCCAGTTCTCGTAGGCGTTCAGCAAGGGGCCGGACTCCTTCAGCGCGCAGGATGGAGGATAGTTCAGAACGCAGGTTCATATCGGTCTTGGGGAAATCATCAAGTCCGTTGACAAGGGCATCAATATAAAACCCTGAGCCTCCGCACATTACAAGTGTATCCCGTCCTTCTTCAAACAATTCATTGATAAGTTTGAGAGCTTCCACCTCATATTTTCCCGCCGTATATAGATTTTCTACGCTGTGGGAATGGATGAAATAATGAGTCACGAGCGCAAGCTGGTCCTTATCCGGGACTGCCGTGCCGATGGACATCTCCCGATATATCTGGCGGGAGTCGCAAGAGATTATTGGAGAACCGTATTTCTGCGCAAGAGAAATGCTGTAGTCGGTTTTTCCTACAGCAGTTGGCCCAAGTACGATGACAAGACGCTTCCCCGGCATAAGCTACTGGTCGTCTTCGTCTTCATCGAAGATTTCTGCGCCATCCTCATCCTCATTGTCCTCGTCATCATCGAAATCCTCATCGTCATCAAAATCCTCATCGTCAGGATTGAGTTTGCGTTTATTATCTTCCGGAAGGTCTTCGTATGCTACATATCCATTTTCGAATTCAATCGGATTTGGGCCTTTGGACTCCACCAGAACAGGATAAATCACGCCTTTGCGGGATTCGGCGACTCCATCAAAGGAGATGAGTACGCTCTTGGCATTGGTTGTATCATAGAAATAGGTAAAATTATCCTCCCCCTTCTTGTGGCACTGTTCAAGAGTCACATCATCCATAGTACCTGCACCCATATCGTACATAGTATAACGGGAGGAAACATTGCCTTCGGCATCAAAAGCCTTGAAAAGCACAATCTGGTCCTGTGGAAAGTCCATATCTGAACGCATCTGCTTGTGAAAAGTGTAAAGAGAGGAATTTCCTTTTACCTCATAAACTCTCGCAAATCCCTTCAAATTGGGAAGTGAAACCCTATATCTAAGAATCATAGCAAGTTATAATTGTTAGTCCTGAAAAACTCTCCGGCCCTCACCGGAAAGTGGCGCCAAAGGTAACAATTTTTGCAACATAATTTCAATATCATATAAAAAAACACTACATTTGGACCTGCTTATGAACGGGCAGAATACTCAGACAAAAGACTCATACAAGAGCATCGAAGCCCCATCAAAGGGCATTTTCAAGGACAATGGCAGCAAATTCATTGCCCTTGCTTTCCCAGTTGAGACAGAAGAGGAAATCAAGGCCATTGTTTCATCCGTCAAAAAAGAATATTTTGATGCCAGACACCACTGCTATGCCTATAGACTCGGGCATCTCGGGGACAAGTTCAGGGCCAATGACGATGGAGAACCGTCCGGTTCCTCTGGCCGGCCCATTCTCGGACAGATAGACTCCAACTGCCTCAGCGACATCCTGGTAGTGGTGGTGAGATACTTCGGAGGCATAAAGCTTGGCATTCCGGGACTTATCCGAGCCTACAAGACATCCACTGCTGACGCCATATCAAATGCCCGTCTGGTCGAGAAAATCGCATCTGAGCATTTCCGCATCCACTTCGGATACAGCGCAATGAACGATGTAATGAAGGTTTTCAAGGATATGTCCCTTGAGCAGAGGAATCAGTCCTTCGATATGGAATGCAGCCTGGAGACATCGGTCAGGCTATCGATGGTTGAGAGCTTCCTGGAAAGAATCAACGACATTTCCGGATGCGAAGCCATTCCAATTTAGAAAACTCATTCACAATATCTTATGTCAAAAAAAAGTTTGATTTCCATCGGGGATTTCAGCAAGGAAGAAATCCTTCACGTGCTTGAAACGGCAAAAGAATTCGAGCAGAACAAAGAACAGAAGTTTCTGGAAGGGAAAGTCATCGCCAGCCTTTTCTTTGAGCCGTCGACCAGGACCAGACTCAGTTTCGAGACAGCCATCAACAGGCTCGGAGCCAAGGTTATCGGGTTTTCAGACGCATCCAACACCAGCCAGAGCAAGGGAGAAACCCTCAAGGATACCATCAAGATGGTCTCCAATTACGTTGATATGATTGTGATGCGTCACCCTCTTGAAGGCAGTTCACGCTATGCATCGGAAGTGGCCTCAGTCCCGGTAGTGAATGCAGGAGACGGTGCCAACCAGCATCCTTCCCAGACTTTGCTGGACCTGTATTCCATTCTCAAGACTCAAGGAAGGCTTGACGGACTTACCGTCAATATGGTAGGCGACCTCAAATATGGCCGGACCACCCACTCCCTGCTTCAGGCTCTCTCCCATTTCAACCCCAGATTCATATTCACATCCCCTGAAGAACTTAAGATGCCTCAGGAGTACAAGGATTTTCTCGACTCAAAAGGCATCGGATATGAGGAGACGACATCACTTGAAGCCCATCTGAACGACTGTGACATCTTGTATATGACCAGGGTGCAGCAGGAAAGATTCACTGATCCGATGGAATATGAAAGGGTAAAGGATGTCTATAGGCTGGAGGCCTCGATGCTGGGAAAAGTCAAGGACAATATGAAAATCCTACATCCTCTGCCAAGGGTGAACGAGATAGACCAGGATGTAGATGAGACTCCATATGCCTATTATTTCAAGCAGGCCGAAAATGGACTTTACGTAAGGATGGCCATCATCTCTTATCTTCTGGGTTATAGATAAAATCATTACAAAAATTACAAGATGACACATAAAGAATTGGTGGTCAGCGCATTGGAAAACGGAACCGTTCTTGACCACATACCAGCCGAAAATGTATATGCAGCACTTGAGATACTTGGACTCAAAGGGATTGAAAGCCAGATAACCATAGGTATCAACCTCACCAGTAAGGAGTACGGGAAGAAGGGAATAATCAAGATTGCAAACAGATTCTTCGAAGACGATGAGCTCAACCGTCTTGCCCTGATTGCTCCCAACGCCACCGTCAACATCATCCGCGACTTCAAGGTAGTGGAGAAGAAAAGGCTTTGTCTGCCGGAAGAGATTATTGGCATAGCCAAGTGCAAGAATCCCAAATGCATCACCAATCACCAGCCCATAAAGACAAGGTTCACAACAATTACAAAAGATAACAAAATTTCACTTTTATGTCATTATTGTGAAAAAATTTCAGATACAAAGAGTATTTTTTAGAAAAATCATTACCTTTATGGGGTTATTTAATTACAAATCGCAGATATGAAAAAGGTACATAACTTCACTGCAGGACCTTGCGTGCTGCCACAGGAAGCCATCGACAAGACAATCGAGGCGCTTAAGGATTTCAAAGGAACCGGAGTGCCGGTAATCTCCATCTCCCACAGAACGAAGGAGTGGGAAAGCGTGATGGACGAATGCCGAAGCCTCTGGAGAGAACTTCTGAATATTCCTGAAGATTATGAAATACTCTTCCTTCATGGAGGTGCAAGTATGGGTTTCCTATATGTGGCTATGAATTTCCTGGAGAAGAAGGCCGGCTATCTTGAGACCGGAGTATGGGCAAAAAAAGCTCTCAAGGAAGCCAAAGGTCTTGGTGAGGCATATGCAGTTGCATCCTCTGCAGATAAGACATTCTGCTATATACCAAAGGATTACGAAATTCCTTCCGATCTGGATTATTTCCACATTACTACCAACAACACCATCTACGGTACCGAGATAAGGTATGATATGGACTGTCCTGTTCCGCTGATTGCGGATATGTCATCTGACATAATGAGCCGTCCAGTGGATGTGAGCAAATATGCTATGATATACGGAGGAGCCCAGAAAAACGTAGGTCCTGCCGGTGTCACCTTTGCAATCGTGCGCAGGGATATTCTCGGCAAGGTCAGCAGATACATTCCTACAATGCTCGACCTTCGCACTCACGTTGAGGGCAAATCTATGTTCAACACCCCTCCTGTATTCGCTATCTTCGTTATGAACGAGACTCTTAAATGGCTCAAGAGCATAGGAGGTGTCGAGGCAATCCACAAAATCAATGTACAAAAAGCCGAACTTCTGTACGGTGAGATTGACAGAAATCCGCTGTTCGTAGGAACGGCAGCCAAGGAGGACAGGTCAATTATGAATGTGTGCTTTGTTATGGCTCCAGGATATGAGCATCTGCAGGACGAGTTCATGGCATTTGCCAAGGAGCGTGGCATGACAGGCATCAAGGGACATAGGTCTGTCGGAGGCTTCAGGGCTTCCATCTACAATGCCTGCCCTCTGGAAAGCGTTCAGGCCCTCGTGGATTGTATGAAGGAGTTCGAACAACTTAAGAAATAACCGATATGAAGATTCTCGTTGCTACAGAAAAACCGTTCGCAAAGGCAGCGGTTGATGGAATCAGGGAAATTGCGGCTGCTGCAGGACACGAACTTGCTTTGCTTGAAAAATATACCGACAAAGCGCAGTTTATCGAGGCCGTAGCCGATGCTGACGCTCTCATCGTCAGGTCTGACAAGGTTACAGCTGAGGTAATAGCTGCGGCTCCTAAGTTGAAGATTGTGGTTCGCGCAGGCGCCGGTTATGACAATCTGGACCTTGCAGCCTGCACTGCAAGGGGCATTGTTGCGATGAACACTCCCGGACAGAATTCCAATGCGGTGGCTGAACTTGCAATCGCAATGATGATATTCATGTCCCGCAACAGGTTCACTCCTGGCACCGGTTCTGAAATTCAGGGAAAGACTCTCGGCATCCAGGCTTATGGCAATGTCGGGAAGTTGGTTGCCGCCAAGGCTAAGGCCCTGGGAATGAAGGTTATGGCTTTCGACCCATATGTTCCGGCAGAGAAGATGCAGGAGGAAGGCGTAAGCCCGGCCCAATCGCTTGAGCAGATGTATGAGAGTTGTGATTTCATTTCTCTCCACATTCCTGCAACGCCTCAGACAGTCGGTTCAATCGGATATGACCTCATATCAAGGATGCCAAAGGGAGGATGCCTGGTCAATACTGCACGAAAAGAGGTAATCAACGAAGCCGAACTTGCAAAGGTGTTGGAGGAAAGAACGGATCTTAAATATGTTACTGACGTTGCTGCTGCCACACAGGCGGAACTTGACGAAAAGTTTGGCAAAAGAGTTTTTGCGACGCCGAAGAAGATGGGTGCAGAAACAGCAGAAGCGAATGTCAATGCAGGCCTTGCTGCCGCCCGTCAGATAGTGGCCTATTTTGCAGAAGGCTGCACAAAATTCCAACTGAACAAATAATCCGATGGTAAGAATTAAACCTTTCGCGGCGGTACGTCCGCCCAGAGAATATGTAGAAGAAGTTGCCTCACGGCCTTACGACGTCCTCAACTCAGCAGAAGCTCAGAAAGAAGCCGGGGAGAAATCTCTGCTCCATATAACCAAACCAGAAATCGACTTTTCCCCCATCATTGATGAACACAGCCAGCAGGCCTATGACAAGGCCGTTGAGAATTTCAAGGCCTGGCAAAGCCGAGGATGGTTGGTACAGGACGATAAACCATACTATTATATATATGCCCAGACTATGGAAGGCCGCACCCAATACGGACTTGTTGTCTGCGCGCATACCGATGACTATGCCGAGAGCAAGATAAAGAAGCACGAGCTCACCCGCAAGGACAAGGAGGACGACAGGATGATTCACGTCCGCATCCAGGATGCCAACATCGAGCCTGTATTCTTCGCATACCCTGACAATGAAAGGGTCAATGAGATAGTCAGGCGCTACACTGCGGGGACACCGGAGTATGATTTCGTGGCAGAAGACGGATTCGGACACACTTTCTGGATTATCGACAAACAGGAGGACATTGATGAATTGACCGCAATCTTTGCAGATATTCCAGCATTTTATGTAGCTGACGGCCACCACCGTACGGCTGCCGCTGCAAGAGTTGGAGCTGAAAAGAGGGCAAACAATCCATCCCATACCGGAGAGGAGGAATACAACTGGTTTATGACAGTGGCCTTCCCTGACAGCCAGCTTAAAATCATTGACTACAACCGTGTGGTCAAAGATTTGAACGGACTCACCCCTGAACAGCTTGTTGAGGCGCTCCGGGATGATTTCGATGTGTGCGAAAAAGGGGCTGAGACATATAGGCCAGGCAGACTGCACGAATTTTCGATGTACCTCGAAGGGAAATGGTATTCTCTCACAGCCAAGGAGGGAAGATATGACGACAATGACCCTATCGGAGTGCTGGATGTAACGATCCTGTCCAATCTGGTTCTAGACAAAATCCTGGGAATCAAAGATTTACGAACCGACAAACGAATTGATTTCGTTGGAGGAATCCGTGGTCTTGGAGAACTCTCCGCAAGAGTGGACAGCGGTGAGATGGCAGTAGCCTTTGCCTTGTACCCGGTATCGATGAAACAATTGGTGGACATTGCCGACTCCGGAAACATCATGCCTCCGAAAACGACGTGGTTCGAGCCTAAACTTCGTAGCGGGCTAGCCATACATAAACTTTCGTAAAACACGAAAAAGTAATATATTTGCGGCCCGAACCAACAAATTGACTTATGGATAATTTCCCACTTTTCGCAGTATCCCCGGTTGACGGAAGATACTCCCGTCAGACTGAAGCCCTTAGACAATATTTCAGCGAATACGCACTGATTCGCTACAGAGTCAGGGTTGAGATAGAGTATTTCATAGCCCTGTGCAAGATTCCCCTTCCTCAACTTGCAGATTTTGACCAGAGCCATTTCGACTCTTTGAGGAGTATCTACAGGAATATGACAGAAGAGGATGCCGCCAAGGTGAAAGAAATTGAAAAAGTGACCAATCACGATGTCAAGGCTGTTGAATATTTCATCAAGGAATGTTTCAAGAGTCTCGGCATTGAAAAATGGTCTGAATTTGTTCATTTCGGACTAACCTCACAGGATATCAACAACACTTCGGTGCCGTTGTCCTTGAAGGAAGCTCTGCACGATTGCTTTATGCCGTCTCTGATGGAGATATGCGACACCATCAAGACGATGGCGACACTTTGGAAGGATGTGCCGATGCTGGCCAAGACACACGGCCAGCCGGCCTCCCCTACCAGGCTCGGTAAGGAATTCAAGGTATATCAGGTACGCCTTCAGGAACAGATAAGGCAGTTCCGGCTTCTCACCTATCCGGCCAAGTTCGGAGGTGCCACCGGAAACATGAATGCTCACAAGGTTGCATATCCCCAGATTGACTGGATTGGATTCGGTAATGATTTCGTTGCATCCCTCGGATTGAAAAGGTCATTTCCTACCACCCAAATCGAGCACTATGACAACCTTGCCGCCCTGTTCGATTGTCTGAGAAGAATCAATATCATACTCATTGACTTTTCAAGGGATATCTGGACCTATATATCGATGGAATATTTCCGCCAGAGAGTAAAAGCGGGCGAAGTCGGTTCTTCAGCAATGCCTCACAAGGTCAATCCTATCGACTTCGAGAATGCAGAAGGCAACCTCGGCATTGCAAACGCCCTCTTCACCCATCTTTCAATGAAACTTCCGATTTCCCGTCTGCAACGCGATCTTACCGATTCGACCGTTCTCAGGAATGTCGGTATGCCGATTGCACACTCGCTGATTGCCCTGAATTCACTTAAAAAGGGTCTGAGCAAACTCATACTCAATGAGCCGGCCCTGAAAGCAGACCTGGAAAGGAACTGGGCTGTCGTGGCAGAAGCAATCCAGACCATTCTCAGAAGGGAAAATTACCCTAATCCATATGAGACTCTGAAGGCTCTTACAAGAACGGGAGCGGCCATAAACCACGATGTGATTGCCGATTTCATAGAAACTCTTGATGTGAGCGAGAGCGTGAAAGAAGAACTCAGGGCCATAACCCCTATGAACTATACCGGTTTCTAGCGGTCGATTATTTCGTAAACATCTTCGCCCGGCGCAGCAAAACGATAGGTCTCCCTTGCGTATTTCTCAAGGGAGTCCTTATTGCTTTCTATCATACGAAGACGGCGGTCCAGTTCTTCGTTCTTCAAGACATATTCCTTTATGAGTTTTTTATGATAGTGAATCTGCCTTTCGGCTTTTATCAGATCTATTATAGAAGTGCCTGGGCCGAAAATCCAGGCCAGTACAAAAATTGAAAATGTGATGGCTACGAACCAGGCGAATACCTTATGTTCACCGTGAAATATGTCCTTAATCTTCCCCATTTGAAAATAATCGATGGATTTTTGGCAAAAATAACTAAATTTGAAGGATTTTATGAAAATAATATAATTATATATCAATAAATATCACAAGACTATGAAACCTACACTTTTGGTACTTGCGGCAGGAATGGGAAGCCGCTACGGTGGACTCAAACAGATGGACGGACTTGGTCCAAGCGGTGAAACCATTATTGACTACTCTATTTACGATGCCGTACAGGCTGGATTCGGCAAAGTCGTTTACATTGTCAGGGAGTATTTCAAAGCCCAGATGGAAGAGACAGTAAAGCAGAAATATGGCAATGTGAAATGTATTGACGGGGAACCGCTCAAATTTGAGTTCGTCACTCAGGAACTTTGCAAAATCCCAGAAGGATTCACCATCAATCCGGAGCGTGAGAAACCTTGGGGAACAGCCCACGCAGTCCTTATGGCCAAGGATGTCATCAAAGAGCCTTTCGCTGTCATCAACGGAGACGACTACTATGGAAAAGATTCCTTCAAAATCATAGCAGACTGGCTCAGGGCACACGAGAACACCACAGGAGTCTATTCTCTGGTAGGATTTGAGCTGGACAACACCCTTTCCGAGTCTGGTGGAGTATCCAGGGGCATTGGCACCTCCGATGAAAACGGAATACTCACCCACGTGGAAGAGCATCACAAGATAGCAATGGCAGAGGATGGAAAAATTTACGGAGAAAACGCTTCTGGACAGAAAGTGGAACTCCCTGCCAAGGCCCTGTGCTCAATGAATATGTGGGGATTCACTCCTGACTATTTCCAGAAGAGCGAAGAGATTTTCGTCGAATTCCTCAAGAAGAACATCAACGAACTCAAGGCAGAATTCTACATTCCTTATGTCGTAGACTGCACCATCAAGCAGAAAACTGCCAAAACCGAGTTGCTCGCAACTCCTTCCCGCTGGTTCGGTGTAACCTTCAAGGAGGACAGGCCGGGAGTGGTTGCCAAATTCCAGGAATTCGCAGACAAGGGGATCTATCCTACACCTCTATATAAATAAGCAGGATATGGGATTCTTCAGAAAAAGCAGAAAGAGGTCTTATGACCTCTTTTCTGGTTATGGACACTATTGTCCCGGCATCGGCGGCATGTTCGGCCTTTTTGGATTGTTCCTTGTCGGAGCCTGCCTGGGGTCGTTGGTTACCATTTTACTCACTGTCTTCATTTCAGATACTTTCGCCCAGACATATGGGAATGTCATTTCCTATCCTCTGATGTTCGTGCCGCCGATGCTATATGCAAGTGCAGCAAGCCACAGAAGGGAGGCATTCGAGGTCGGTTACGAATTGGACACTAATAATTTCGGTCAGTACAAAGGCTGGACTCTGGCCTTGGTGGCAGGTATTTCAACATTCGCCTTGAGTTTCTGCGTAGAGCCTCTGACGATGCTTCTGCCTCAGATGCCCCAGATACTTAAAGATGTTTTTGACAATATGCTCAAGGATTCTCCTGTCTGGATAACCTTGATTTCTGTATCTGTCTTCGCTCCGTTTTTCGAAGAGTGGCTCTGCAGAGGTATCATCCTAAGAGGCTTGCTCACCAGCCAGAAACCGCTGGTAGCCATTACGGTTTCTGCCGCCTTCTTTGCAATTCTGCATATGAATCCTTGGCAGGCTATTCCTGCATTTTGTCTAGGGCTGTGGTTCGGCTATGTCTACTACAAGACTGGTTCTCTGAAACTCACGATGCTGATGCACTGCGTCAACAATACCTTCGCCGTGATATTCTCCCAAATCGACAAATTCGCAGGAGCAGAGACCTTCCTCGATGTTATGAGCCCTTGGGCATATGGGATTGCCTATTTTGTACTTCTGATACTTTTCGCCGGTTCCTTCCTTCTGTTCAGCAAAATCGAAGTCATCAAAGGCGGAGCAGGCAACTGCGCCCTCATTCCAAATGACTTTGCCGTCAAAGACGAATAATTATGATATTGACTTCCGTACTTTTGAGCCATAAAAGTCAGCCAAAACCACGCAAAAGTGTTGATTTTGGCTGACTTATCATCTTGTCCAAAACCTGAGGACAGGACAATTTGCGAAACTGAAATTACTGCTATCTTTGCAAAAATTTGGATAAACCCATAGTATGAAACTGAATATGAAAAGATTAGTTCTGCTGGCATTCGCCATAATGATGGCAGCCTGCGCCAAAGATGACACAGTGATAATTTTCCAGGTATCGGATCCACAGCTTGGATTCACCACCAGGAACCAGGACACTGTCTATGAGACAAATACATTCACGAAAGGCGTGATGGCCATAAACGCAGTGAAGCCAGACGCCGTTGTCCTGACCGGGGATCTGGTACACGACTGCCTGGACCAGAGCCAATGGGACGAATACAAAAGGATCGAAGGAATGCTGGATAAATCCATAAGCATATTCCGCATCCCGGGCAACCACGACATCCTTCACAAGGAAGGACTTGACCTGGAACCTTTTGTCAAGGAGTTCGGGTCTGACCGATTCTGCGGAAAGATTGGGAATGTGCGTCTTGTAGGAATGGACACCAACATTATTAAATATGCATCTGGAGGGACCGAAGAGAAGGAGTTGATACAATGGCTTACCGAGGCTCTGAAAGGAAAAGGAGAAGGTGAACTGTCCATTGTATTCGGTCACCATCCATTTTTCCTGAACGCTCCGGATGAGGAGGATGACTATTTCAACATAGAAACCGAAAAAAGGAACAGTTATTTGAGGATTTTTGAAGAGAATAAGGTGGATGCCGTCTTCTGCGGCCACAAGCACGACAACTATGAAGCTGCTGACGGGACCAGGCCTTTCATCACCACTTCGGCACTCGGAAAACCTCTTGGAGAAGCACCTTCAGGAGTAAGGGTCATAGTATGTTCCAAAGGCAGGATCAGCCATTCATATTTTCCAGTGGATGAGATACCGTCTTCCAGGGAAGAAATCATTGAAACATGCCGCAATCTGCCAATATGTCAGTAATTATCCATTGGCAGATTATTTGTATCTTTGCGGGCGGTCCGCCGGAAAGCGGGCCGTCATTTATGAATAAAAAGGGCAATAGGATATGTCAAAAGAAAAAATAGAAGAGAAAGAATTGACCGACAAGCAGGAAAGTCAGGAAAAGGACCAGACCACTGGCCAGAATACGGACGGACAGGACAAGGAAGAACAGACCGAGTCCGAGGAGGAGAGCATCAAGTCCGAAATCGCTCGTCTGGAAAATGAGCTTGCAAAAGAAAAGGATGACTACATCAGACTGATGGCGGAGTTTGACAACTTCCGCAGAAGGACGTCCCAGGAGAAACTGGACCTTGTTGCAGTAGCTTCTATGGACACCATCAAGGGGCTGTTGCCTGTTCTGGATGACTGCGAAAGAGCTTTGGCCGTATTGGAGAAATCCGAAGACAGCCAGGCTGCCAAAGAAGGCACCAATCTGATATACAGCAAGTTGATGGGATATCTTCAAAGCAAGGGCCTTGCAACCATCCCGGCAAAAGACCAGGAGTTCAATACTGACCTTCACGAAGCGGTGGCCCAATTCCCGGTACAGGAGGAGGAAAAGAAAGGCAAGATCTTCGATGTAGTCCAGACCGGATATACCCTCAACGGCAAAGTCATACGCTATGCTAAAGTTGTCGTCGGAATTTAAGGAGAACAAGAAATGGCAGAGAAAAGAGATTATTATGAAGTGCTAGGGGTGGACAGAAATGCCTCAGCAGATGAGATAAAGAAAGCCTACAGGAAATTGGCCATAAAATATCACCCTGACAAGAACCCTGGAGACAAGGAAGCCGAAGAAAAGTTCAAGGAAGCGGCAGAGGCCTATTCCGTGCTGAGCGACCAGGAAAAGAGGGCAAGGTATGACCAGTATGGCCACTCTGCGGTAGAAGGGTCGGGACCTGACTTCAGCGGAGGCTTCGGTGACATAAACGATTTTCTCAACACCATCTTCGGCAGCGCGTTCGGAGGCGGATTCAGTGGCTTTGGAGGAGGTTTCAGTGGCTTTGGAGGAGGAAGACAGCAGAGAGTGTACAAAGGCCGCGACATCCGTGTTAGGGTAAAACTCACTCTGGAAGAAATAGCCAAGGGGGCATCCAAAGAAGTATCCATTGAAAAATATGTCCCTTGTCCTGACTGCGCAGGAAAAGGAGCAAAGAACAGTTCAGACATCAAGACCTGCCCGGCCTGCAAGGGTACAGGACAAGTTTCCCGCGTGACAAGCACCTTCCTTGGACAATCGGTTTCATACTCAACCTGTCAGCAGTGCGGTGGAGAAGGACGCATCATCAACAATCCTTGCCACACCTGCTCAGGAAGCGGATTGGTTCGCAAAAGAGTGAGCGTCACAGTCAACATTCCTGCCGGAGTTGAAGCCGGAATGCAGATGAAACTCACCGGAGAAGGCCACGCAGCCAAGAACAACGGCATCAATGGGGACCTTCTGGTTGTAATTGACGAGGAGCAACATCCTGATTTCAGAAGAGACGGAGCTGACTTGTACTATACCAAGGTCGTCTCCATCCCGGAGGCCATACTGGGCACTGAATTCGAAATCGCCGGGATTGACGGTCCGGTCAAGGTTAAGATCGAACCGGGTACACAATCCGGCACCGAACTCAAATTCAGGGGGCGTGGACTTCCGATGCTGAATTCATACGGGAAAGGTGACTTGTATGTGACAATCGGAGTATGGGTTCCTAAGAAACTGAGCCGTTCTGAAAAGGAGATTTTCGAATCACTCCAGAAGAGCGATAGCTTCAAGCCAAGCCAGGAAAAGGAAGAAAAAGGATTCTTTGACAGGCTGAAAGAGCATTTCAGGTAGAGGATGGCAAAAAAAATCAAAAAGATTTTGCAGAATAAAAATTTATATCTACTTTTGCAGTCCCAAAATCAAAGCAACCTCTTGCACAGGGTGAAAAAGAATGCAATGTTGCCATTTAATTAAATTTGACAAAGAAATGGATCTTATCAAAGTTGTAGCGCAAGAATTTGCAAACGAGAAGGTTGCAAGCTACCCTAAATTCAAGGCAGGTGACACAATCACCGTAACCTACAGAATCAAAGAGGGTGACAAGGAGAGACTTCAGAAGTTCAGAGGAACTGTCATCCAACTCCGTGGTTCTTCACCAGCCACAAAGACTTTTACAATCCGCAAAGTTGCAAGTGGTGTCGGAGTTGAGAGAATTTTCCCGTTCGAGTCCCCATTCATTGAGTCTATCGAACTGAACAAATCCGGAAAAGTTCGTAGAGCACGTATCTTCTACCTCCGCGATCTCGCTGGTAAGAAGGCTCGCATCAAAGAGAAAAAATCTGCTCTCCTCAAATCGGAGAACGAGTAGCAGAATAGCAGCTTAGCTGCAAACGGCCCGCTAGCTCAACTGAATAGAGCATTTGACTACGGATCAAAAGGTTACAGGTTTGAATCCTGTGCGGGTCACAAAAGAGGATGACTGAAAGGCGCCAAGCTTCGAGGTTATCCTCTTTTTTTTGATTGAAATTTGTAACTTTGCCTCCAGAATACGTGTATATGAACCTATTGCCAGAAAACAAGATAACGATTCTAGACGGTGCCACAGGCACGATGATACAAAGGTATTCCCTTGCAGAGGAAGACTATGATATCGGCAAAGTTTTACCTGAGAGTTTCAAGCCATCAGCCCAGCTGAAGGGTAATAACGAATGTCTGAACCTTACTCGGGCTGACATAATAGAGGCCATTCACAGGGAATACATCCGCTGCGGGGCTGACATAATCGAGACCAACACATTCAGCGCCAACAGAATATCACAATCAGAATACGGATGTGAGGACATTGCAGCCCAAATGGCATACGAAGGAGCACTGATAGCCAGAAGGGCTGCCGATGCGGAAAAGGGAAGAAAAATTCTGGTAGCGGGAAGTATGGGCCCGACATCCAAGTCACTTTCTCTGTCCCCTGACGCATCCGACCCCGGGTTCCGCCAGTTTTCCTTCAGGGATGTAAAAAAGAGTTACAAGGAACAGGCCCAGGCGCTTCTAAACGGAGGGGCGGATTTGCTTTTGATAGAGACCTGCTTCGATGCGCTCAATGTTAAAGCGGCCCTATGCGCCATACAGGAAATCAATCAGGAAAGAAATCTTGAAGAGCCTGTTCCCGTGATAGTGTCCGTATCCGTTGGAGACCGCAGCGGCAGGACACTGACTGGACAGACACTGAGAGCATTCTACACAGCAATCAGCCATTATCCTCTCACCGCATTCGGTCTGAACTGCTCTCTCGGAGCAGAAGAACTGGCACCGTTGATGAAAGAGGTTTCGCAATGGTGCAGATGCAAGACCATCTGCTATCCTAATGCCGGTCTGCCTAACGAAATGGGGGGATATGACCAGAGTCCGGAGCAGATGGCACAGGATGTCAGGAAGATGGCAGAGGCCGGGCTCCTGAACATTACCGGAGGTTGCTGCGGGACTACTCCGGCCCATATCAAGGCAGTGGCCGATGCCGTAAGGGACATTCCTCCAAGAGATTGCAGCATACACGAAAAGGAAGGAGGGCTTGAAGTCAGCGGGCTTGAAAACGTCATCATCGACACGGACAGATTCAATTTCACCAATATTGGAGAAAGGACCAATGTGGCAGGATCCCGTAAGTTTGCAAAGTTGATAGCAGCGGGAGAATATGACACCGCCCTCCAGATTGCCGCCAGGCAGATTGAGGACGGGGCAAGCATCATAGATATAAATATGGATGACGCTATGCTGGACAGCAGGGCCGAGATGGAAAAGTTTGTCAGATACATCTCGAACGACCCCAATGTCGCAAAAGCTGCCCTGATGATTGACTCTTCACATTGGGACACCATCATTGCGGGGCTTGAAAATGCCCAAGGCAAATGCATAGTCAACTCCATCAGCCTCAAGGAAGGAGAGGAAGCCTTCATCAACAAGGCCAGGATCCTCAGAAGTTACGGTGCGGCAACAGTAGTGATGGCTTTTGACGAAGAGGGGCAGGCAACGACCTTCGACAGGAAGATCAGCATATGCAAAAGAGCCTATGACCTGCTTACTCAACAGGCGGGGATGGCCCCGGAAGACATAATTTTCGACTGCAACATCCTCTCCATTGGAACCGGAATCGCCCAGCACGCAAACTATGGCGTGGATTTTATCAAGGCGGTCAGCTGGATAAGGAAGAATCTTCCCGGTGCCAAGACCTCCGGAGGCGTTTCCAACCTCTCTTTTGCCTTCAGAGGCAATAATCCGGTCCGGGAGGCAATGCATTCAGCATTTCTTTACCACGCCATCAAGGCAGGACTCGATATGGCAATCGTCAATCCCTCGATGTTGAAGGTATATGACGAAATCGAACCGGACTTGCTGCGCAAGGTGGAAGATGTCATATTCAACACATACGATGGCGCCACGGACGCCCTCGTGGAGAAGGCTTCTGAAATACTCGCCTCCAAGCAGGAAAATGCTCCAATAGCAAACACAGACGACAGGAAGGACATTCCTCTGGAAGACAGGCTGAAGGATGCCCTTACAAAAGGACAGGCCGAACACCTGGAGGAAGATATGGCTGAAGCTGTACTCAGATATCGCCCGGTGGAAATCATCGAAGGCCCTTTGATGGCTGGGATGGAGAAAGTCGGGGAACTATTTGCAGAAGGAAAGATGTTTCTGCCTCAGGTTGTCAAGTCTGCCAAGGTTATGAGGGATGCAGTAGCCTTGCTTGAACCATATATGGAAAAGGAAGGGCAGCAGGGGAAGGGAGCCAGGCCAGTTGTGGTCATTGCTACCGTTAAGGGAGATGTCCACGACATAGGAAAGAATATCACCGCCATTGTGCTGACCTGCAATGGATTCGATGTACACGACCTAGGTGTTATGGTGGACAGGGAGACAATTCTGGACAATGCTCAAAGGCTCAATGCGGACATTGTTGCAGTGAGCGGGCTGATTACTCCGTCTCTTTTTCAGATGGAGGAGATATGCCGCGAGATGACTTCCCGGGGGATGACGACTCCCCTGTTTATCGGAGGAGCCACCACGTCCGCCCTGCACACTGCAGTGAAACTCTCCCCTCTTTATGACCATGTTTACTACGGCGCCGACGCTTCTGCAAGTGCGGTAATGGCCAAGAAATACATAATGGACCGGGATGCATTCGAACAGGAACAACATCTCAAACAGCAGGAAATCATGCAGTTATACGAAAAAGGCAGAGCATCCGCCCAACATGCGGACAAAGAAGCCGGGCCTAAGTTCCCGGAAGAAAGCTTCCTGACGGACATTCCATCGGATATCGGAGTGATGGAAATCCCTTCGGAAAGCGTGATGAAGTATTTCGACTGGAAGATGTTCTATGCAATCTGGGGTGTCAAATATGGAAATGAAGTCCCTGAGGTCGCAGAGCTCATCCAGTTGCGCAAAGATGCCGAAGAAGAACTCTCATTCAAGAATTTCACCATACGGGTGGGGGTAAAGTTCTTCGGAGCCTGCTCCCAGGATGACGACATCGTGATTCCTGCAATCGGGAAGAGGATTCCGATGATGCGACAGGAAAGCGGTCAAGCCTTGTCCCTAGCCGACTTTGTCATCCCTTCCGAAAGCGGGAAACTCTCCGCCTTCGCATCTTTCGCCGTCAGTGTGCACAGAGCAAAAAGTCATACGGAAGGGTGTTGCTGTCCTTCCTGCACAGACAGGTATGAAGAAATGGTTTCAAGGGCAGTCAGGATGACTCTTGCCGAGGCGGCATCTTCCTGGATTGACAGTCAAATACTTGACGGGAGAGGGAATGATATGAAAGTGGTCAAACCCGCAGCCGGATATGCCAGTTGCCCTGACCATACCATCAAAAAGGACCTGTTGGAAATGATTCCAGAAGGCGAGAAACTTGGCATCAGCCTCACAGAAAGCTATGCTATGGTTCCTGAAGCCAGTATATGCGGTATGATATTCATTCATCCACAGGCCTCATACCCTGACATCAGGTCCATAAGTGTGCAGCAATTTGAAAGCTATCTTCAACGCCGTGGACTATCCGCCGAAGAAGGACGCCGTTTCCTGGGCCATTTATTGAAATAAAATAAAACGAACATATGAAAGTTATTGACATACTGGGCAGCAGCGGAAAAGCCTTTCCGTCTCTGGAAATCGTGCCACCTCTCAGGGGCATCACAAAGGACGAACTTCTTGAGAACATTGCTCCATTTATGGAGTTCAGTCCGAAATACATCAATGTGACCAGCCACAGGGATGAATATGAATACATCCCTAGGGAAGACGGCACATTCCGCAAGTCAATGGTGCGCAACCGCATCAGCGAGACCACCGTATGCTCAGCCATAATGGACCGCTACAAGATTGAGACTGTCCCCCATCTTATCTGTGGCGGAAGCACGGCAGAAGAAATAGAAAGCAAGCTCGATAATCTGGAATTTCTGGGTATCAACAACATAGTGGCACTGAGAGGCGACAGCATCACAGGAGAAAAAAGGTTCGTTCCAACTCCGGGAGGCTATAAATATGCCAGCGAACTGGTAGAAGGGATACGCCGGTATCAAGGAAGCGCCACATATCGCCGTTCACACAAGATAGAATCACAGGAAGACAACCCGAAGTATTTTTGCATAGGGGTCGGAGGCTATCCTGAAAAGCATTTCGAGGCAGCCAATATCGAGACCGACATCCTCAACCTCAAGAAAAAGGTGGATGCCGGGGCTGACTACATAATCACCCAGATGTTTTTCAACAACCAGGTCTATTACGATTTTGTGGACAGATGCCGCAAGGCTGGAATCACGGTACCGATAATCCCGGGACTGAAACCACTCTCAACTGCAAGACAGATAAGCCTGCTGCCGGAATCCTTTTCCCTTGACATTCCTTTTGAACTCACGGAAGAAATCAGGAAAGCCGGAAGCGACAAGGATGCCGTTTATGAAATCGGGACTCGGTGGTGCATAATGCAGTGCAAGGATTTGCTGCAGCATTCCGTCCCGGCAATCCATTTCTACACAATGGGCAAAAGCGGTAACATAGTCTCCATTTTGAAAGAATGCTTCTAGTTTATTATCTCATTTCGCCATTTTCTTGTCATAATGCACAACAAGACGAGAAAATATAAATTTTAGCACGAATATTGGTTGTTTGTCGCCCTTTTATTATTAAATTTGCGAGATAGGTTTAAAATTATAACTTTATTATACAGATATGCAGAACAAATTGCAAGAACTGACGGACAAGCTCTACAATGAGGGGCTTTCCAAGGGAAAACAGGAAGGAGAAGAAATCCTTGCGAAGGCCAAAGTCCAGGCTGAAGAGATTCTCCAGGCAGCCAGAAAAGAAGCTGAGGAAATCAAGGCCAAGGCGTTGAAGCAGGCTGAGGAAATCAAGACAAAGATCACCTCCGATGTCAAGATGGCTGCTACACAGAGCATTGCGGCTACCAAACAGGACATTGAAAATCTCATTGTCGCAAAAATGACAAACGAGGCGGTCAAGTCAGAACTCACAAACGCTGAATTTGTAAAACAGATTATTTTGGCAGTAGCCTCCGGCTTCAACCCTGAAGACGCGCAGGAGATGGAGGTTGTCCTCCCTGAAAGTCTTCGCAAGGAGCTGGAACCTTTCGTAAAAAAAGAAATGGCCGCAGCGTTCAAAGCCGGTGTCAAGGCTGATTTTTCAAAGAAAGTCTCCGGAGGATTCACCATCGGTCCGAAAGATGGAAGCTGGTTCATCAGTTTCACTGACGAGACCTTCAAAGCCCTCATCAGCGAATATCTTCGTCCTGCAACCAAGAAAATTCTTTTCGGATAATTCTAGACTATGAACAATTACGAATACATAGTCGCCAGCCTTCCGGACATTTGCAGCGGGTGGAAATTCGCTGACGGTACACCGGAGGATTACATTGAACAAATAACCTCGCAGTGCAGCGCTCAGGACAATGAGACCATCGCTTTCCTTCAGGATGGGCTCAAGGGGGACTCACTCAACTGCGAGTTCTACCGTAAGGCTTTCAGCCATAAGAACAGATTCATAAGAGAATATTTCCTTTTTGACCTCAACGTACGCAATGCCAAAGTCCGCTTCCTCAACAAAGCTCTGGGCAGGGATGCGGAAAGGGATGTACTGCCACTTGACGGCGGAGAATTCGAAGAAGGCGGCCTCCTTGAGGCGGTTCTCTCCGAAAGCGACTTGCTTGCGAGGGAAAAAGGGCTCGACGATCTGATGTGGGACAAGATTGATTCTCTTACAGTATTCCACTATTTCGACATTGACGTTATCCTTGGCTTCATCGCCAAACTATCCATCGTGGAAAGATGGTACAGGCTTGATGAAACTACCGGAAAGGAAATGTTCAAGAAACTCGTGGATGAGGTTCGCGGGACGTTCAAAGGTGTGGAATTCCATCCACAGGCGTAAAACTAACAGACAAATACAAAAAATCAGAATAATATGAAAACAACAGGAAAGGTAACGGGCATAGTCTCAAACCTCGTGACGGTGGAAGTCAATGGTCCTGTTTCCCAGAATGAGCTCTGCTACATCACTCTCGGTGACACAAAACTGATGGCGGAGGTCATAAAGGTCAACGGAAAGAATGCGGCAGTGCAGGTATTCGAAAGCACCCGCGGACTGAAGAACGGAAACGAGGTTGAATTCGAGGACAAGATGCTTGAAGCCACTCTCGGTCCAGGCCTTCTGTCAAGCAGCTATGATGGTCTGCAGAATGACCTTACGACTATGACCGGCGTATTCCTCAAGAGGGGTGAATACACCGACCCTCTCAACCACGAAAAGCTTTGGGACTTCACTCCGATTGCCAAGGCCGGAGACAAGGTGATTGCCGCAGACTGGCTGGGAGAAGTAAAGGAGGGATGGCTCCCTCATAAAATAATGGTTCCATTCAGTTTCAAGGGAGAATATACTGTCAAAAGCATCATCCCGGCAGGCCAATACAACATCGACAAGGAAATCGCCGTATTGGTGAACGAAGCCGGCGAAGACGTGCCTGTGACAATGACACAGAAATGGCCGGTAAAAATGGCCATCAAGGCATATGTGGAGAAACCCCGCCCTTGTCGCATAATGGAAACCGGAGTGCGTGTCATCGACACACTGAACCCTATTGCAGAAGGAGGTACAGGTTTCATTCCGGGACCTTTCGGATGTGGCAAGACCGTCCTTCAACACGCAATTGCAAAGCAGGGTGACGCCGAAGTAATCGTGATGGCAGCCTGCGGAGAACGTGCAAACGAGGTTGTGGAAATCTTCACCGAATTCCCTGAACTTATCGACCCTCACACCGGACGCCACCTGATGGAGCGTACAACCATCATCTGCAACACATCCAACATGCCGGTAGCCGCCCGTGAGGCATCCGTCTATACCGCGATGACCATCTGCGAATACTACCGTGCAATGGGACTGAAGGTTCTTCTTCTTGCCGACTCCACATCCCGTTGGGCACAGGCCCTCAGGGAGATGTCCAACCGTATGGAGGAACTTCCTGGAGCAGATGCATTCCCGGTTGACCTTTCAGCCATCATTTCCAATTTCTACTCCCGCGCGGGTATGGTAGTGCTGAACAACGGCCAGACAGGTTCTGTAACCTTCATCGGTACCGTATCCCCTGCCGGAGGTAACCTCAAGGAACCTGTGACAGAGTCCACCAAGAAGGCTGCACGCTGTTTCTACGCCCTTGAGCAGAATCGTGCAGACAAGAAGAGATATCCTGCCGTAAACCCTATCGATTCATATTCCAAATATCTGGAATACCCGGAAATCAAGGAATATCTGGACCAGACCGTAATGCCTGGCTGGGTGGAGATGGTAGAAAAGACCAAGAACATCATCCGCAAGGGAAAGGAAGCCAACGACCAGATCAACATCCTCGGTGACGATGGCGTGCCGATGAGTTACCACGAGATATTCTGGAAATCCGAACTCGTTGACTTCGTCATCCTCCAGCAGGACGCCTTCGATGCCATCGATGCCCTCTGTCCTGTCGAAAGACAGAAATATATGCTTCAGTTGGTTCTCGGCATCTGTGACAAGGATTTCACATTCGAGGATTATGAGAAATGCCGTTCCTTCTTCAAGGAAATCATCAACATCCTCAGGCAGATGAACTATTCCGAGTTCAAAAGCGAAAAATTCAACAACTATCAGCAGCAACTTACCAATTTGATTGACAATGGCAACTAAGGCTTTTCAGAAAACATATACAAAGTTGGAGGCCATCACCAAGGCTACCGTTTCACTGCGTGCCCAGGGAGTCTCCAATGATGAGCTTGCCGTAGTGGACGGCAAACTTGCACAGGTCGTCAAGACCAAGGGAGACCTTGTCACACTGCAGGTCTTCTCCGGCACCGAGGGCATTCCGACAAATGCAGAAGTGGCATTTCTGGGCGCTCCTCCTACCCTGAAAGTAAGTGATGAACTTTCCGGCAGGTTCTTCGATGCATACGGCAAGCCGATTGACGGAGGTCCGGAGCCGGAAGGCCGCGAGGTTCAGGTCGGCGGTCCTTCTGTGAACCCTTACAAAAGGATGCAGCCATCGCAGATTATCCCAACCGGTATCGCAGGCATAGACTTGAACAACACCCTGGTCTCAGGACAGAAAATTCCGTTTTTCGCAGACCCTGACCAGCCATACAACAACGTGATGGCACAGGTGGCCCTCAGAGCCGATGTGGACAAGATTATTCTCGGCGGAATGGGACTCTCCAATGACGACTACCTCTACTTCAAACACGAGTTCGAAGCTGCAGGAGCCCTGGAAAAAATCATCTGCTTCGTGAACACCACCGAGCAGCCTCCTGTAGAGCGTCTTCTCATCCCGGATATGGCCCTTACTGCTGCAGAGTATTTCGCTGTGGAGAAAAACGAGAAAGTGCTTGTGCTGCTGACAGATATGACCTTGTATGCAGATGCCCTTTCCATCGTATCAAACCGTATGGACCAGATTCCATCCAAGGATTCAATGCCGGGTTCTCTCTACTCCGACCTTGCAAAGATTTACGAGAAGGCCGTGCAGCTGCCAGACGGAGGTTCAATCACCATCATAGCCGTGACCACGCTCAACGACGGAGATATCACCCACGCAGTGCCTGACAACACCGGCTATATCACCGAAGGTCAGCTTTACCTGCGCGCAGATTCAGATTCAGGCAAAGTCATCATCGACCCGTTTCGTTCTCTGTCCCGACTCAAACAGCTTGTTCAGGGAAAACAGACACGTAAGGACCACAGCCAGGTGATGAATGCATCCGTGCGTCTGTACTCTGATGCCCAGAACGCCAAGACCAAACTCGAAAACGGTTTCGACCTGAGCGACTATGACCTTCGCTGTCTGGACTATGCCAAGGAATATGCAACCCGCATCCTTGCCATAGACGTTAACCTCAAGATTGAAGAAATGCTTGACACTGCCTGGGAAATCTTCGGAAAATATTTCACCAAGGCAGAGACAGGTATAAAGCAGGAATTCATCGATCAGTACTGGGTTGGCAAATAACGAATTATGGCTATCAAATTCCAATATAACAAAACATCTCTGAACGAATTGGGCAAACAGCTCAAGATTCGCAAGAATGCGCTTCCGACGTTGAAAAACAAGGAGTCAGCCTTGCGTCTTGAGGTTAGGAAGGCCAAGGAGAAGGCTGAGAAACTGATGGAGGAACTCGAAGAAGCATTGCAGAAATACGATGAAATGGCTGCATTGTGGAACGAGTTCGAGAGCGGCCTGATATCCATCACCGACATTGAACTGACTACGGTGAAGGTAGCAGGTGTCAAGACTCCTTATCTTGGAGAAATCCACTATGAAATCCACGACTTCAACGCCTTCGTCAAGCCCGCCTGGTATGCAGACGGTGTGGCCATCCTGAAAGAACTGTCACGCCTTGGCATCGAGTCTGAGGTGTACAGGGAAAAAGCCCGTATCCTGGACTGGCAGAGGAGAAAGACCACTCAGAAAGTGAACCTTTATGAGAAGGTGCAGATTCCTGGCTATCAGGAGGCTATACGAAAAATCAAGCGATATATGGAAGACGAGGAGAACCTCTCCAAGGCAGCTTCCAAGATCGTGAAGAGCAGACACGAACAAGAAGAGGAGGAGCAGGAAAATGATTAACAAGATGTCAAAATTCTCCTTCATTCTTCTCTCCGGAGAGAGTGAAGCATTCCTTGAGAAACTTCAGGAATTGGGCGTGGTGGACATCACCCGTTCAATAAAACCTGTGGACGAGGAATCCTCGGCTATGCTCGAGAAAGTTCTGAAAGCCAAGAGTGCGGTTTCTGTACTTGAGGCTCTTGACTATTCCAAAGATTCTGACTATGACAAGATTGAGGCCCTTGCAGCATCAGTTGACACCGAAGGCTGCAAGACGAAACTCACACTTGACACCGTTGAAAGAATCAAGTCTCTTGAAGAAGAGGAAAAGGCAGCCGAGAAAACTGCCGCTGCACTTTGTCCTTGGGGCGAATTCGACAGCGCCGCAGTCAAGGGACTCAAAGACAACGGCCTTGTACTTCATTTCTACAGGGTGCCGACCAAGAAATATGATTCTCAGTGGGAAAGTCTCCTGCCGCTTCAGATAGTGGGTACCGACAAGAACAGCACCTTGTTCGTAACCGTTTCAAGAGCAGGCGAGCAGTACAGTTTCCCTGTGGAAGAGATTCCTGCGCCTTCAATGAGCGTTTCCCAGGCCAAAGAGAAAGCAGAGGAAATACATAAGCAGATTATAGCTTCAAAGGCCACTTTGCTTGCTCTCAAACAGAAACACCTGTCACATATCAAAGATGGGCTATCCCGCAAGAGCGCAGATCTGGACAGATATCTCGCATCCACTGTAGCAACCGAAGCAGCAGAAGGATACATTACTGTATTTGAGGGATTTGCCCCGATTCAGGAAACTGCAAGGCTTGAGCAGGAATTCAAGGATATGGATATCCTCTACCTCCTTGACGAGGCCAAGGCCGAGGACAATCCTCCTATCCAGCTGAAGAACAACAGGTTTGTCCGGATGTTCGAAGTACTGACAGACATGTATGGACGCCCTGTATATAACGGCTTCGATCCGACTGTGTTCATCTCCATCTTCTTTATGCTATTCTTTGCGATGTGTATGGGAGATGCCGGATACGGCCTGGTACTTCTGCTCGGAGGCTTTGCTCTCAAGAAAGTGGACAGTTTCAAGGATTTCGCTCCGCTTGTGACAGTGCTTGGAGTTGCGACCACGATTGTGGGCTTCTTCTTCCATACCTTCTTCTCCATAGATATCACCACCTGGAACTGGGTTCAGGAATCCGGGCTTGCCAAGGTGATGGTTCCGTCCAAGATAATAGGATATGACGGTACTATGGTGGTTGCAATCATAGTCGGTATCATCCACCTATGTCTGGCTATGATAGTCAGGACCGTGAATGCAACAAGGAATCAGGGTGTTCTCGGCAGCCTGAGCATCTGGGGCTGGACAATCTTCCTGGTAGGAGGAGTCGTGGTACTGGCTGCAGGGGTGGCATTCCACATCGATTCCGCAATCACCAAATGGATAATCATCGTCCTGGGAATCATTGCCGCAATCGGAATCTTCCCGCTCAGGGACCTTCACAAGAACCCTTTGATCAACATCGGAAGCGGACTTTGGGAGACCTACAACACAGCGACTGGACTTCTTGGCGATGTACTCAGCTATCTGCGTCTGTATGCGCTGGGCCTTGCCGGCAGCATGCTTGGCTTTGCATTCAACACCCTTGCGCAAATGGCACTCGGAGACGGAGGTCTCGGATGGATTCCATTCATATTGATTGCCCTGATAGGACATGTCCTGAACATTGCAATGGCAGTGCTTGGAGCATTTGTCCATCCTCTCCGACTCAACTTCCTCGAGTTCTTCAAGAACTCCGACTACGACGGCTCAGGCCGCAATTACAACCCTTTGAAGAAATAACAATACAAACAATTAAAACAATAAATTATGATTGAAACAGTTCTCGGCTATCTCGGACTTGGTCTTGTACTTAGCCTTGCCGGTATCGGCAGCGCCTATGGAACCACCATTGCAGGCAACGCAGCAGAAGGCGCCCTGAAAAAGAAACCTGAAGGTTCAGGTAACTATATGGTGCTTTCAGCCCTTCCTGCAACTCAGGGTATCTATGGATTCGTGGCTTTCTTTATGCTCTTGGGCAAAATGAAAGCTGATCCGGCCAATGGCCTTCTCATCTTCGGCATCGGAGTGAGCGTCGGTCTGGTATGTATGCTTTCTGCAATCCGCCAGGGACAGGTTTGCGCCAACGGTATCGTAGGTGTGTCACAGGGACACAATGTGTTCACCAACACCCTCATCTACGCCGCTCTTCCTGAGTTCTACGCCATCCTTGGTCTTGTAGGTGCTCTTATGGCCTAAACGGTCTCCGTTTTATATTTAAATGTCCATATGTATTCAATCATATGGACATTTTTTATTATTTTTGCGAGATGCAAAACTTGAGATAATAAAATAAACAACGGATATGACAATCAAGAAAAAAATGATCCTCATCATCAGTTCGGTAGTGGCAATAGCCCTTGCCGCACTGATTTTCTTCAAGTTCTACTTCGTGTTCGGCGAAGGCGTGAAAGCAGGAGAACTCAACTATGTAGTATATAAGGGATATATATTCAAGACCTACGAAGGAAAGGTTATTCAATCCGGTTTCGGAAAAGGAAAGGGAACAAATGCCGGAAGCATACAGTCCTACGAATTCGATTTTTCCATAACTGACAAGGCCATTGCAGACTCCCTTATGAGATGCGGAAGCAGAACGGTGGAACTCCACTACAAGGAATATCTCGGAGCTCTTCCGTGGAGGGGAAAACAGAAATACATTGTTGATAAAATTATAGCCGTCAGATAAATTATGAGAACGAGATTTCTAATCCTGGGCACTTTGTGTTCAGGACTGCTTTTTGCGGCAATATCCCAGGCACAGACCACAAGGCCCGCCAATTCTCCTGACGGAGCCGATATCACTATGAGGCAGGCGGTATTCAGCCGCGAGCTGTATCCGCGCGACAAGTATTATGGATGGGCAGAAGGCAAGGGGCACGAGTTGATCCAGACAAGGGAGAAGCCAAACGAGAAAGAGACTACTGCCTACACGAACAACCGTCAACTTTGCATCAGAAGGTATGACGAAACTGCCGGAGGCTTCATAACTGACACCGTCACGCACTTCACTGACAAGAACATCAGCTGCGGAACCTATGTCAGCCGTAATGAATTCGGGATCAATGAAGGCATCTTCTGGAACGCAAATAAGACAAAAGTTGCCTTCTATGTGAAAGATGAGAGCAAGGTGGGCGAATTTCCTCTGCTTGACATCAACACAAGGACAGGTGTGAACATGCCCATAAAATATCCTATGGCAGGGATGGATTCAGAGAGGGTGGATGTGATGGTGTACGACCTTGAAAGCGGGCAGACCAAGGCTTTCGACGGACAGTCCCTCTCAAAGGAAGCCGGCTGGGAAAACCCGCAGGAATGCTACCTGACCAATGTCTGCTGGGCTCCGGACGGTGAATCGTTATATATTCAGATGCTGGACAGAAGCCAGAAACACCTGATGCTTGTCAGGTGGAACTCCGAGGGCAAAAGCATCATTCTTACCGAATATAATCCCAAGTGGGTGGAACCGCTTGAGCCTCTTTACTTCATCAAGGGATGTGATAATCTTTTCATCTACCCCACAGCCAACCGCGACGGCTACAGGAACCTCTATCTTTGCGACAACGTGGGCAATGTGAGGCGCCTTACGGCAGTGGATGCAGATGTGAAATATGCAGGCAACGACGGGCGATATCTCTACTACACCAGCGCCGAAGTCTCACCGGTGGAAAACCACCTTTTCAGGGTGGAAATGAAGAAACTATCCTCAGGGGTAAAAGGGGCCAGAATATCTGAAGCTCAACGACTTACACCAGAAGCAGGCTGGCATCAGGTCAGGATGAGTCCGGACTGCGAGTACTTTATCGACAGGTACAGTTCCCTATGTGTTCCAAGAGTGATAAATCTGCGCAAGGCAGACGGCACTCTGGCTGAAAACCTGCTGATTGCAGAGGATCCCACCCTGGACTACCGTTATGGGGAAATCACCCTTGGAACAGTAAGAAGTGCTGACGGGAAATATGATAACTGGTACCGTCTGATAAAACCTGCGGGGTTCGATCCGTCAAAGAAATATCCGCTCATAGTCTATGTCTATGGAGGGCCTCATTCCCAGATGGTCCGCAACACCTTTGCAGCTGAACTTCGCAATTGGGAAATGTATATGGCGCAGAGGGGATATGTGGTTTATGTTCAAGATAACAGGGGGACAGAAAACAGAGGGCTGGAATTCGAGCAGGCCATCTATGGTCAGTGCGGCCAGGCTGAAATGGCTGACCAGATGGTCGGGGTGAGGAAGTTGATGGAAGAACCGTATATCGACAAGGAAAGAATCGGTGTGCACGGGTGGAGTTATGGCGGGTTTATGACCATCTCTCTGATGACCAACTACCCTGATGTGTTCAAAGTCGGAGTGGCCGGCGGACCTGTCATTGATTGGAAGTGGTATGAAGTTATGTACGGGGAAAGGTATATGGACCATCCCGATAGGAATCCTGAGGGGTATGCCAAGACAAGCTTGATTGCCAAGGCCAAGGACCTCAAGGGGAAACTGCTTATATGTCAAGGAGTTGTGGATCCGGTAGTGGTATGGCAACACAGTCTCAGCTTTATCAGCGAATGTATCTCTAACAATGTGCAGGTTGACTATTTCCCATACCCTACTGCCGAGCACAATGTTATGGGTAAGGACCGCATTCATTTGATGGACAAGGTCACAATGTATTTTGATGATTATCTATGAAATCTATAAAATTAATCTATAAGATAGGCAAAGGCCCCTCCAGCAGCCATACAATGGGGCCATTCAAGGCTGTCAGGTCATACCTGGAGCATCATCCGGACGCGCATCACCTTCACGTGACGCTGTATGGCTCCCTTGCCGCAACCGGAAAGGGCCACCTCACTGACATTGCCATAGAGGAAGCATACCAGACCTGGAGGTGGACCGACAAGGAAACCATCGAGGGCAATTTCCGCAGGGCTGGAGATGTGGACATTGAATGGAGGCCAAAAGAAGTACTTCCTGTCCACCCCAACGGGATGAAAATAGCCTCGGTCAATTTCGATGGGGACCAATATGACAAATGGACCTATTACAGCATTGGAGGAGGTGATATAATCTGTATGGAGTCCCCTGAAGAAAGTTCAGAGGAGGATGAAATTTACAGTCTGAGCACTATGACCGAATTGCTTGACTGGTGCAACAGGCAGGGAAAGGAATATTGGGAATATGTAGATGAGATGGAAGGAAAAGATCCGGACCTATGGCCCCATCTGGAACTTGTCTGGAAGGTTATGTGCGAGGCCGTTGAAAGGGGTATAGACCAGGAGGGTTCACTTCCTGGACCTCTGCACATCAGGCGCAAGGCTTCAAGTTATTTTATCCGTGCTGAAGGCTATGGAGACGTGCTTCGCACCCGTGGATTGATTTTTTCCTATGCCCTCGCGGTCAGCGAAGAAAATGCCTGCGGAGGGACTATAGTGACAGCTCCGACTTGCGGCTCCTGCGGCGTGCTGCCGGGAGTTCTCTATCACGTAAAAAAGGTGTACGGGTTCAGTGACAAAAGGATAGTGAGGGCGCTTGCCACTGCCGCTCTGATTGGAAACGTCGTAAAGCAGAATGCATCCATCTCCGGAGCTGAAGTTGGATGCCAGGGTGAAGTCGGAGTAGCCTGCGCGATGGCTGCTGCCGCTGTGACACAACTGATGGGTGGAAGTCCGGCACAGATTGAATATGCAGCGGAAATGGGTCTGGAACACCACCTGGGCCTGACCTGCGACCCTGTCTGCGGACTGGTTCAGATCCCTTGCATTGAAAGGAACGCCTATGCGGCAGCTCGCGCTCTGGATGCCAGCATATATGCCCTCTACACTGATGGACGGCACAGAGTATCCTTTGACCAGGCCGTAAAAGTAATGAAGGAGACCGGTAAGGATCTCCCTTCACTTTACAAGGAAACCGGCGAGGGCGGACTCGCCAAGGAACTGGAGTAACGGCCTAATCTGAGGTCTGAAAAACGTAGAGCTATTTCTTCTTTCTGTTTTTCAACAAATAAAAAACAAGTATGCTCAGGACAAAGACAGCCAGGCCAATCGGCCAGTTCCAAGAGGAAGGCAAGTTGAAACCTATCCTGGCAATACAGATATAGGTCACGCACACAGCCGTCATAAAGGCAGCCGGAATCATCGCTATAAGATAGCTCAGTCCCCTGCCATCTTTTACCAGATAGGCCGTAGCCGTCCACAATGCAAATACGGCCAAGGTCTGGTTTGCCCAGCCGAAATATCTCCATATGACATTGAAACCGTTTTCGTCAGCCACATTGTACCACAGCAGAAGTGAGGCGGCTATAAAGAGTGGGATGCCGATAAACAGACGGTTTCGGATTGGCTTCTGATCGAATTTCAGGAAGTCGGCAATCACAAGTCTCGCGCTTCTGAAAGCGGTATCCCCGCTTGTAATCGGGGCTACGACAACACCCAGTATGGCAAGTATGCCGCCCAGGATTCCGAGCCAGCCCACGGAAATCTTCGATACCACTTCCGGTGCAGATGCAGTCAGGGATGAGCCTAAGGCAGCCGCGCCTGAGTCATAAAAGAAATAGGAAGCGACTGCTGCCCAAATAAGGGCGACTACACCCTCTGTAATCATAGCTCCATAGAAAACCGGCCTTCCGAGTTTTTCATTCTGGATACACCTTGCCATAAGAGGGCTCTGTGTTGCGTGGAAACCGCTTACGGCTCCGCAGGCTATGGTGATGAAAAGACAAGGGAATATTGGCTGGTCAGACAGAAGTCCCTGAGCCTCTCCCCAATTGCCGATTCCATCCCAAAGTTCAGGAATAGAAGGCCATTTGACAAAAAGGCACACCATCAAGGCGACAGCCATAAAGAGCAGGGCAAAAGCGAATATCGGATAAATCCGTCCCACAATCTTGTCAATCGGGAGTATGGATGCAAGGATATAATAGATAAAGATTGCGCCTACCCAAAGCATTATTGCCATCCGGGAGCCATCCCCGGCAAGATCGCCCAGTATAAGGGCCGGGCTATAAACGAATACTGTCCCCACTAGCAGCAGCACGATGACGGAAAAGACCAGAAGCACTTTCTTGACAGGGGCTCCAAGGTACTTTCCGACAAGTTCCGGCAGTCCCGCTCCGGAATTCCTTATGGACAGCATTCCGGTAAGATAATCGTGGACGGCACCTGCGAAAATACATCCGAAAACTATCCATAGATAAGCCGCAGGACCGAACTTGGCACCCATAATGGCTCCGAAGATAGGGCCTGTTCCGGCAATGTTGAGAAACTGGACCATAAACACCTTCCACGAAGGCATTGCAATAAAGTCCACCCCGTCAGCCTTTTCAACAGCAGGGACGGGGCGTGACTTATCTGGTCCAAAAACCCTCTCCACCAACTTTCCGTATAGGAAATATCCGGCAATGAGGGCAAAAAGACTAATTATGAAGGTATACATAGGTCTTAGTACATATAACATCCTTTATATGCTCTGTACCGCAGGTGAAACGGAATTCTCCCTCTTCGAGAATCCACTTTCCGTCTCTTCCTACGAATGCAAGTTCATCTACAGGAACTTCCAATTCGACCACCTTGCTCTCACCGGGTTCAAGTTCAATCTTTGCAAATGCACGAAGTCTCTTGACATCAGGCACTACGCTGGCAACGACATCGCTAGAATACAGGAGGACTGTCTCCTTACCCTTTACATTTCCCGTATTGGTGACTGTAACCCGGAACTTGAGAGGCTTGCTGCCGTGCTCGAACCTGTCGACATCGACATTGAAGTCGGAATACTGGAATGTGGTATAACTGAGTCCATAACCGAAAGGCCACTGAACATCCATAGTGGCATCGTAATTATATGCGCCTTCCATCGTCTGGACATTCTCGCTGACCTTGTAGTCATAAGTATGGAGGGCATTGACATATTTGCTATATGTGAACGGAAGTTTTCCGCTGAAGTTTTCGCGTCCTGAAAGAAGGGCTGCAAGAGCATCTCCACCGAAGTTGCTCGGAAGCATTATGTCCACGACAGCAGAGGCGAGAGGTTCAATATCATTGATGATTCTCGGACGACCCTCGTTCAGGATGAGAACGACAGGTTTTCCTGCGGCTGCCGCAGCACGGACAAGATTCTTCTGGTTGGCGGAAAGATTCAGGTCGTTTATGTTGCCCAGTGTCTCGCAATAGGTATTCTCACCCACGCAGACGACCACGACATCTGCCCTGCGGGCTGCAGCAGTGACAGCTCCAAGGTCAACAACCCTGTCATCCTTCCAGTTTCCTCCACTTACATATTCCACTCCAGGGCAATAAGTTACATTGGATGAACCGAACTCTGAGCAAAGCGCTTCCAGGATGGTATTGTAATCTTGGGTGAACTCCTCCACCCTATCTCCCTGCCAGGAGTATGACCAACCACCGTTGAGAGTCCTCATAGAATTGGCATTAGGACCGGTCACCAGTATTCTGGTACCTTTCCTAAGAGGCAGCAAACTGTTTTCATTCTTGAGCAGAACCATAGATTCAACGGTAGAGTTATATGAAATCTGCCTGAACTCTTCACAAGCGAACTTGTCATAACCGTCAACGCTCCATACTGGATTTTCGAAAAGCCCAAGACGGACTTTCAGGCGGAGAACCCTGCGAACGGCATCATCAAGCCTTTCCGCTGAAATACGACCTTCCTTGACAAGTGCAACTATGTCACCGCATACAGAAGGGTCATAAGGATCCATAATCATATCAACTCCGGCATTGATCCCTATTTCAACTGCCTCCATCCTGTCGGCAGCAATGTGCTCGCGGGTGTATAGATTGTTGATGTCGGCCCAGTCGGTTACAACCATTCCGTCCCAACCGAGATCCTCCTTACACCACTCCGTAAGATATTCGTGGCTGGAGTGAACCGGGACACCGTTGATGGATGCGGAGTTGGCCATCAGAGTGAGGGCACCAGCCTTGAAACACTCCTTGAAAGGACGGAAATATTTTTCCTTGAGATCCAACGGATTTATTATTGCAGGTGTACGGTCCTGGCCCGTGGCAGGGGCGCCATAACCAAGATAATGCTTGATGCTTACTGCAGTATGCTCAAGATCAATATGGTTTGGATCTTCACCCTGTGCTGCAATTGTCTCTGCAACAGACATTTCACTCTGGAGATACGGGTCCTCTCCCCAGCTCTCCCAGTGACGAGGCCAGCGAGGATCGCGTCCCAGGTCCATTACAGGAGAGAAAATCCAAGGAACCATCGCAGCCCTCGTCTCATAGGCCATCACCCTGCCTAGCTCAGTTGCATATTCCCTATTGAAAGTAGCTGCAAGGTTGATTTCCTGTGGGAAGAATGTCCCGTCAGAAAGATATGTTGCCCCGTGAATCATATCCAGACCGAAGATTGTCGGAATCCCAAGTTCATCCATTGATATTTCCTGGATCTGACGCACCATCTCAGCAGTTTCCGCACGAGAGGCGCTTACTCCGCCGAAGACATTCAGGAAGGAACCTACTTTCCAGTCCCTTACGATGGTCCTTACTTTGGATGTATCCAGTTTCCCATCAGTGGAAATTACATCGGAGGTAATCTGGACAAGCTGTCCTGCCTTTTCTTCGAGAGTCATTCCGGATAGGACGCTCTCAACTTTCTTTTCTACATTCGCATCTGAATCGATGACCGGCACAACAGTGTTACCCACACAACCGGCAAGCACAACGGAAACTGCCAAGATAGCAGATGAATTTTTTCTATTCATATATATCAGTATTTAGTGTTTCATTCATATTCTCTGAATATTTCCTCCATTTTTCAATGAGGGCCTGCATATCTGACGGCAAGGCTGAATCGAACCTGATTGTCTCTCCAGTGCGAGGATGCACAAAACCCAAAGTCTTGGCGTGAAGGGCCTGGCGAGGCAGAATCTTGAAGCAGTTTTCGATGAACTGGCGGTATTTCGCATAGATGGTACCCTTTCGGATTTCAGCTCCGTCATAACGTTCGTCATTGAAAAGTGGATGACCTATCCAGTTGAAATGCACCCTGATCTGGTGGGTTCGTCCAGTCTCAAGACGACATTCGACAACGGTCACATATCCGAACCTCTCCAGCACCTTCCAATGAGTCACAGCCCGCTTGCCGTGGTCCCCTTCTGGAAAGACCTTGAAACGCATCCTGTCAGAGGGGTCCCGACCTATGTTCCCTTCTATGGTTCCTTCATCCTCCTTGATGTTTCCCCAGACGATGGCCACATAGCGTCTCTCTATGGAATGGACGAAAAACTGCCTTGCAAGGTTGAGCTGAGCCTCGTCATTTTTGGCAACGACAAGAAGCCCGGAGGTATCCTTGTCTATGCGATGCACCAGCACGCCCATTCTTTCATCCTGAGCATCAGGACCTTGCGAAATTCCGAGATGGTAGGCAAGAGCATTGACCAGGGTACCGGAAAAATGTCCGTGGCCGGGGTGAACGACCATCCCAGCCTTCTTGTTTAGGACCAGCACATCTTCGTCCTCATAGACTATATCGAGCGGAATGTTCTCTGGAAGGATTTCCAGTCCCCTCCTCTGGTACGGCATCACGAAGGTAATGACATCACCTGGTCTGACCACATAGTTGGCCTTGACTATCTTGTCATTTACGCGTATGTATTCGGCCTTGATGGCCAGCTGAATCCTGTGGCGGGAAGTATACTCCATATGGGTGGCAAGATACTTGTCCACACGCATAGGCGCCTGCCCTTTGTCAAGTTCGAAGCGATAATGCTCGAACATTCCCTGTTCCTGGTCTTCTGACAGTTCAAGGTCATCCTTGTCAAGGAACTCTTCGTCAGTGTCAAAGATGTCTTCTCTCATTGTCCTGCCGGGATTTTGTTTTTGTCAATGGTCAGATAGATTGTAACATCCCCGCCCATAAGGGTAGGAAGGGACGATGGCTCCGGTCTCTGGGTATATACGACCGCATCGAGACTGTCATCGAAGGTCTTCACCGTGGAATCGAATCTCAATCGTCCCACATTGAGGGACATATCGTGGATTGCATCCACCGCAGTGGACATCTTCAGCCCTCTGACATCCGGGATACAAGTCTGGTTGTCATCGGGATTAAGACCAAGCACAAGGTCCACAACGGACTCGCTTTCAACATATGTTCCTGGCTGGACCTCCATATTCCCGATGAGCTGGCGGAGCACATTATTGGTAGCTATGTCATTCACATATATCAGTCTTCCAACAACCAGACCTCTTGAAAGGATTTCCGCCTTTGCCTGACGGAGAGAATATCCGACAAGGTTCGGCATCGTAACCTTTTTAGCATTCACTGCATTGATTGTCAGCATAATGCGGCGCCCCTGCTTAACCTTTGAGCCGGCAGAAGGGACCTGGCGGTAAACGGTGCCCTTGCGACGGCGGCGGGCAAAAATGGAATCCGTAACTTCCACCCTCATCCCAGCCTCTGAAGCTATTGCCACAGCCTGCTCGACTGTCATATTATTCAAATCCGGCACAGTGAGTTCATGATTGTGCTTTGTAAAAACATTCAGCAGAATCATAGCCGACAAGCACAATACCACAACCACGGCCAAAGCTATCAAAAGATTCTTTACAATCCAGTTTTTGAATATACTCATAATAAAATCAATTACATCATAACAGGGAGGCACCCTGGAATATAACCTTGAACAGGCCTTGTCCCAAAAGTGCGATTCCCATTATCACCACCACAGCTCCGGTGAGACGGCTTATCCATAGTATCGTATTCATTTTGAACTTCTTACGGAAATGACTCAAGGCCCAGGTCACCATAAACCAATACAGGACAGAGCCCCCGCTTACTGCCAGCACGACAGGAGCGATGCTCCAGGAATGAGGATGCTGCTCACTTCCGATTCCAAAGAAGGCGAAGAGGGTGAGGATGACAAAAACAGCTCCCGGGTTTGTAAGTCCCATCACCAGCGCCTGTCCGAAGTCGGTTGCAGAAGCGCGACCTCCGCCCGATTTCATCTTCCTGAAAGGATCGGAAAAGGACATCGATAGCCCGAGGATGGACAGGATGATACCTCCGGCAATCAATATGAGAACCTGATAGTTGGATATGAAGCTCTGCACAAAGGCAAGGGCGAAGATTGCAATGATGGAAAAGAGGGTGTCCACCACACTGGCGCCAAGTCCGGTGATGAATCCGGCCCTATGGCCCTTACTCAGGGATTTCTGTATAACAAGAATGGATATCGGCCCGATTGGAGCCGAAGCGCATATTCCTACGATGAAACCCTTTAGTATATCAATCCACATATATTGCCCAATTTGCCTTCCACAAGGAAGGTAACTGACAAAGGTAGTAATTTTTTTATATCTTTGCCCATCCATAACTGCAACGATATGAAACAGACATACAAATCCTTGATTTTCCTTTCCCTTGCCTTTACCTTGCTTATGTCGCTACCTTTCCTGGTGCCTCATTGCGGACTGCTGGCCCTGTTCGCTATTGTGCCACTTCTTTGTATGGAAAAGATTGCGTCTGAGGCCGGAGTGAGGCATTTCTGGATGTGGCATTATGCCTGTTTCGTGCTCTGGAATGCAGCAACAACCTTCTGGGTTTGCAACGCCACCATCGGGGGCGGATTGTTCGCCATTTTTGCAAATGCCCTACAGATGTCGCTGATATTCGGAGCCTTCCGCTTCAGCAAGAAGTATCTGAAGGGGATTCTTCCATATATCTTCCTTGCAACTTGCTGGATTGCCTGGGAAAGATTCTATTTCGATGCCCAGATTTCCTGGCCGTGGCTAGTGCTGGGGAATGCCTTTGCCGGAAGCACCTGGGCAGTTCAATGGTATGAATATACCGGTGCCCTGGGAGGGTCGCTTTGGATATGGATGAGCAACCTCTGTATTTTTGCTCTTATGTGCGTCCTTTCCGATGGCAGATGGAACACCTTCAATCTCAAGGCCAGGGTTGCCTTCATTGCAGTCCTGCCTCTTGTGCTGGTAGGTCCCATTCTTTGGTCCATCCTGTCATACCCTGATGAGACTGATGAAGACAATGGGGGAAGCCTCCAGGTTGTGATTGCCCAGCCCAACATAGATCCTTACAACAAATTCGAGGCAATGTCCCAGCAAAGGCAGAATGCCATATTGCTCTCCCAGATCAAGCCACAACTGGATGGACTCATAAGGCAGGGGGACAGCACAGTTCTGATTCTCGCACCTGAAACCTTCACCTCCGGAATCACGACAAACGACCCTCAATCCAGCCTTACCTGGAGGGAGTTCAATGATTTTCTTCAGAAGTATCCTTCCACTGTCAACCTGCTTTTCGGAGCATCCACCCATACCTATATAGCCTCACGCACAGCTCCATCTGCCACGGCGCGCAAAGTGAGAGACGGCTACTGGGTGGAATCCCACAATTCTGCATTGATGATGGACAGAAGCGGCCGCACTGAAATCTTCCACAAGAACAAACTCGTGGTGGGTGTCGAAATGACTCCGTTCCCTAAATTTTTCTGCAAGGTTGACGACCTGCTTGGAGGTGTGATGGGAAGATGTGTCGGGGATGGTGAAGCCCAGGTACTGCACTTCATAGGAAAAGACGCCGAAGGAGTGCCTGTCGGATGCGCCATATGTTACGAATCTGTTTACGGAGAGTATTTTTCCACCTATGTTGCCAAAGGAGCAAAGGCTATGACAGTCATCACCAACGATGCCTGGTGGGGTGATACTCCCGGCTACAGGCAGCATCTCAACTACTCCCGCCTCAGGGCCATCGAGACAAGAAGGGCGATAGCAAGATGTGCGAACACGGGCATCAGCGCCATAATCTCCCCTTCCGGAGAAATAAAAAGCAGGTCCCCGTGGTGGGAACCCGCCTGCATTGTAGGGCAAATACCTTTAAGCGGGAAGATAACCTTCTTCGTGAGATACGGAGATGTGGCAGGAAGAGTCTGCACCTTTGTCTTCATTTTGCTTCTGGCTGCCCTGGCCGTGAAGTTTTTCATTCGTAAGTAAATTTATTACCTTCCTGGAGGAGGGCCCATACGGCCTCCCGGGCCCGGACCTCCGGCTCTCATCTGCTCTCTAGCCTTGCCGTAGTTGCCGAAACGGTAGGTCAGTGACAGGATGATATATCTGCCAAGGGTATTGTTTCTAACCTCCTGATGGTAGTTTGCAGCATCGGTGATACTCAGGTTCTTGGATTGGTTCAGGATGTCATATGCCTTGATGGCTATTGTAAACCTTTTCTTGAACAGAAGTTTGGAGATTTCAGCATTCCACACATACTCGTCTTCCTGATGAGTCGTATAGCCATAGTACCAATTGTAGTTGAGGTCGGAGGCAACGGTCACTCCGCCTGGAATTGTCCAGTTCATGGAGGCGCTCACCTGGTTGTTCCACCTTGCCTTCTGGTCTTCCTGAAGAGTGTACCAGCTCTTGTTGCAGGTGGTTCTCGCTCCCAGATTCAGTTCAACAATCTTTGCAGAATATTTGAAACTCAGGCGTTCTGTAAAGTTCACGCTTTGAGTGATGTTGGTGGAGAAATAGTCATCGAAATCATATCCGGCAGAACCAGGCTGGTCGTGGTTGAAGAAATCCGCGTTGAATTTGTCGTAGTTAAAGACCGCCTTGTCGCTATCATAATAGTCTGATGTCCTGAGGGCACTTTTCCCTATGAAGGATGATGTCTGGTTGTAGGATGCCCTGAAGAAATTCATCACAGAGAAATTCGATTTCGCAATCGGGCTGTTGAGGAAGAAGTCGAAGCTGGCATTACCGTTGGTCAGGCCGTTCAAAGGCATCGAGTACTGTGCTCCGTTGTCGCCATACCACACAGCAGAAGTAATCGGATTCTGTGTCATTCCCGCTCCGAAACGTCCTCTGATGGAGAAGAAGGTCTTCTTGTCAGTATAGCCGAAATGTCCTCTGAGATAGTGGCTGAAATATGGCTTCAGATATGGGTTACCCAGGGAGACATTCAGAGGGTTGGAATTGTCTGGAACCGGCATCAACTGGCTTGTGGACGGCTGGGAGGAACGTCCCCGATAGAAGAGCCGAATTTCGGAATTGTCATTGAACTCATAGCTGAGCATTGCCTGAGGAGCCCAGTTCAGCACAGTATATGTCGTATCCACAAGGGAGGCAGTTTTGGTACGGTTGTGGGTTATCGTAGGCTGAATGGATGCTCCGATTTGGGTGCGGAGTTTTCCATTTTGATATTGGAGATTGACTCCGGCAATATGGTTCTGGCTGACATTCAGGATATTGCTTGAATAAGCATCATCGGGAGTCTCCCCTTCAATGACATATATATGGTTATCCGAGCTGAAGCCGTCATTATTTCCGGAATTGCAGGCAAGCTTGTCGCTGTAGTTTCTTTGCCAGCTGTAACGGTAACTTGCTTCAAGAAAGAGATTGTGGCCAAGAGGCTCGGTGTAGGAAAGTCTCGCATTGATGCTCTGACTGTTGGTCTTGGAATTTATTCGCTGATTGACAATGTCATCTTTTCCTGTCGGTTTGCCAGAGTCATCGTAATTGGTTGTTAGAGACTGGTTTAGGGCATCTTTCAGTTTATTCCCCGAGAAGCTGTATCTTACATTGGCTGAAAGGGTTCTTCCCGGCTTCCCAAGTTTCTGACGCAAGAGGAACATTCCGCTGGTAGTCCAGTTGGAATTATATCCTATCGTGGAGTTGAAACCATCATTCACCTTTATTTCATCTCCGGTTTGCGCAAGGTAACGACTGGTGGAAAAGTCGGAATATTCATTATAATGTCCGCCGCCGAAATTTACCTGAGGTTCAAAGATTATGGAAGTGTTCTCGCTGAACTTATGCTCAAGACGGACACCGAATCGGTGGCCCTGAGTGAAGTTGTTGCTGTAGCCATAACCCGGATTCTTGCCGAAGTTCTCAGGTCCTCCGTTTTCATATATGAGTCTGTCGCCGCCGTCAAGATAGGTAATCTTATTGCTTTTTTCCAATACGGAGTTGCTGCTTCCGCTGTAGAGGTAATTTCCGGCCAGGTCCATATCTCCATCCAGAAGAGTGAAAGCTCCGTTCACGCCACCCATCCAGGAAGAGGTGATGCCGTTACTCTGTCCCCAGCCTCCACCGCCACGGCCCATTCCGCCGCCTCTCATAGAACTCATCATTGAACCTGCCATATCGTTGAAGCCACGATTGTTGGTATTGTTGCCGTTGAGGATGATGCTGAGCTGACTCTTGTCAGTGAAACGTCCTATCATAGCCGCTCCCTGGTAACGCCAGTCACCCTCTTCCCAAGTCTGCTGAAGGTCGTGTCCGCCACCTGCCGAGACATTACCGAACCATCCTTTCATCATTCCGGGACGAAGAGAAAGGTCGATAATAGTCTCTTCCTCACCATCGTCTATGCCGGTAAACATCGCCTGATCAGACTTTTTCTCCACAACTTTTACCTTTTCGACTATCTTGGCCGGAATATTTTTCGACGCTAGGGACGGATCGTCAAGGAAGAATGTCTTTCCATCGATGGTAATCTTTGTAATTTCCTCGCCATTGGCAGTTATCTTACCGTCAGAGCCGACCTCCACCCCAGGGAGTTTCTTCAAAAGGTCCTCAAGGACATCATTGTCAGTGGTACGGAATGAAGAAGCATTATATTCTATGGTATCCTTCTTGACTATTATCGGATTGCCCACCGCTGAAACACTTGCAGCATCCAGCACCTGCTTGTCCTGCTCCATCTTGATTTCACCCATATCAAGGGACTTTTCAACGGCTATTTCCTTTTCATATGTCTTATAACCCATCAATTCAGCCTTGAATACATATGTGCCCCGTGGAACGGAAGTCATAGAAGCGACTCCTTCGTCATTGGTAAGAATGTATTTTTTTGCCGTAGTCTCTCCCTTTTTAGTGATGGATACAGTGGCAAAAGCCACAGGTTCATCTGTTTGAGCATCAAGAAGTTTGAATTTTAGAGTGTAGCCTCCCTGTGCATACGCTGCAAAGGGGATGGTCAAAACAATGGCTGTTATCACGCCAGCAATAATGTTTCTGAGTCTGCTTGTCATAATCAATAGCTGTTTTTCAAACATATGGGGTTGACCAGTCGCGGTCAGCCCCACACGTTTTCTTTAGACACTTTTCGTATCCTCCGGTTTAATCCGGCACATTATTTTTTCTGAATTCTTTCCGGATGTTCCGAAAGAAAATGCTTCCAGTCGCCCCTTCCGCTACCTGCTGCAAGAGGATTGGTAAGCTGGTAGAAGTGGCATAGAGCAATTGCCAATGCATCCGTAGCATCCAGATATTTCGGATCCAGATTAACTCCTAGAGTTTTCTGAATCATCACGCTTACCTGTTCCTTTGACGCCGCTCCGTTGCCGCAAATGGCAATCTTTGCCTTTCTCGGGGCATATTCCGCCACCGGGATTCCGCGCATAACTGCGGCAGTCAAAGCCGCTCCCTGGGCCCTGCCAAGTTTCAGGATGACCTGGGCATTTTTCCCGTAGAACGGAGACTCGACCGCAAGATAATCCGGCTGATACTCCGCGAGAAGCTCGTCAACTCCGGAAAAGATATTCGCAAGTTTTTCAAAGGGATCCTTGATTTTACGCAAATCAAACACCCCCATATCCACATAACGGGGGTGCTTGTTCTCTGCTTCAATTATTCCATATCCCAAAATATTCGTTCCGGGGTCGATGCCTAATATTGTCATTAAGTAATATTAAAACTAACCGATATAATCGAATCCCGTATATGGGCGAAGAGCCTCCGGAATCCAAATGCGTCCGTCCTTCTGGTTATTCTCAAGAAGGGCTGCAACCACACGCGGAAGAGCGAGGGAACTGCCATTGAGAGTATGGGCAAGCTGAATCTTGCCTTCAGCGTCCTTATATCTAAGTTTCAGACGGTTAGCCTGATATGACTCGAAATTGGAAACAGATGAAATCTCAAGCCACCTTCCCTGGGCTGCAGAATACACCTCAAAATCATAAGTGATTGCTGAAGTGAAACTCATGTCTCCACCGCAAAGACGGAGAATCCTGTATGGAAGACCGAGAGAATTTACAATGCCCTCAACATGAGCAATCATTTCATCCAGAGCAGCATATGAATTCTCGGGCTTCTCCAGGCGTACAATCTCGACCTTGTCGAACTGATGCAAGCGGTTCAGTCCACGCACATCCTTTCCATAAGAACCGGCCTCACGTCTGAAGCAAGGAGTATAGGCTGTCATCTTAACCGGGAAATCATTGTTTCCAAGGATTACATCCCTGTAAATATTGGTTACAGGAACCTCTGCGGTAGGCACAAGATAGAAATTGTCCACGGTAGCGTGATACATCTGGCCTTCCTTATCAGGAAGTTGACCTGTACCGAAGCCAGAGGCCTCATTGACCATCACCGGAGGTTCCACCTCAAGATATCCGGCTTTGGTATTGATATCCAGGAAATAGTTGATGAGAGCTCTCTGCAGGCGAGCGCCCTTTCCTTTGTAAACGGGGAAACCGGCACCTGTGAGTTTCACTCCAAGGTCAAAGTCTATGATATCAAACTTCTTGGCAAGTTCCCAGTGAGGAAGAGCATCCGGTCCGAGGTCTGGAATCTCGTTACCCATCTTGACAACCACATTATCCTCAGCTCCCTTTCCTTCCGGAACTGCGTCGCAAGGGATGTTCGGAAGAAGGACCATCAGGGAATCAAGCTCAGCATTGTTTTCCTGGGATGTTTTGTCCAGGTCTGATGATTTTGCCTTAAGCGAAGCGACTTCAGCCTTTACGGCTTCTGCTTCAGCCCTTTTACCTTCTTTCATCAAAGAGCCAATCTGGGCAGCCTTCTTTTTCTGTTCAGCAAGACAAGCATCCAATTCAGTCTGGAGGTTACGCCTGTTCTTATCAAGAGCAATTATCTTTTCAACAATCTCTCGCGCATCAAAATGTTTGATTGCAAGTTTGTTTATGACAAACTCCGGGTTCTCACGGAGTAACTTGAGTGTCAACATATTATAAAATTTTAGTATTTTCAGCCATAAAAAAAGAGGACTGAGCCCACTCGGGTACACCAGTCCTCTGTCTTGTTATAAATCCCGAGTCTTAGTTCTCAAAAGGGAGCACCGAGACATAAGATTTGTTGTCAGCTTTCTTGCGGAAAGAAACCCTTCCGTCGATGAGAGCATAAAGTGTGTGATCTCTACCCATACCCACGTTCAGACCTGGATTGTGGACAGTTCCTCTCTGACGAACAAGGATGTTGCCAGCTTTTACTGCCTGATCACCGAATTTTTTGATACCGAGTCGTTTGCTCTCTGACTCACGACCGTTCTTGGAACTACCGACGCCTTTTTTATGTGCCATAATTATTCCTCCTCAAATGATTAAGCGATCGTATTGATCTGAAGTTTGGTAAGATACTGACGGTGTCCGTTCATTTTCTGATAGCCTTTGCGGCGTTTCTTCTTGAAAACGAGGACCTTCTTGCCTTTGCAAGTGTCACAAAGAACAGTAGCTGTTACTTTGGCTCCGTCCACATAAGGTGCACCCACCTTAACTGCTCCGTCCTCATCGATAAGAAGTACCTTGTCGAACTCGACAGAAGCGCCTTTCTCTGCTGCGAGGCGGTTTACAAAGATTTCTTTGCCAGCTTCTACTTTAAACTGCTGACCAGCAATGTCAACGATTGCGTACATAAAAAACTTATTGTAATAAAGTTTTAGAAAGCAAGCGGTTGTCCAACCGGCATCTCACCGTGACAACTCTTTCCCTGGCTTGACAATCTGTAAATTCTATAATTTTGCGACCTGAGGCCGCACTTGATTACTGCTCGTCCTGGAGCTGCATCTGCTGAACATAGATTGCTTTGAGCAACTGTGTTCTCCTCTTCACAGACGGTTTTACGAATGTTTTCCTTGCGCGAAGCTCACGGATTGCACCCGTTTTCTCGAATTTTCTCTTGAATTTCTTAAGAGCCTTGTCGATATTTTCGCCGTCTTTTACCGGTACTATAATCATAATCTTATCACCTCCTTTTATTTATAGCGGGCGCAAAGGTATGCAAATAATTGATTAAATCAAAATTATTTTGTGCAGTTCCTTATAATGAATACTAGTAGTTCTCAGCGTGTAACTCGAAATATGCCTTTGGATGAGCACATACTGGACATACTTCCGGTGCTGCTGTTCCAACTACGATGTGTCCGCAATTGCGGCATTCCCAAACCTTAACTTCGCTCTTTGCAAAAACCTCTGCAAGTTCAACATTCTTCAAAAGCGCGCGATATCTCTCTTCGTGGTGCTTTTCGATTTCTGCAACCATACGGAATTTTGCAGCAAGTTCCGGAAAACCTTCCTCTTCCGCAGTCTTGGCAAAGCCGTCATACATATCAGTCCACTCGTAGTTCTCTCCCTCAGCTGCTGCTGCAAGATTCTGTGCGGTATCACCTATGCCGCAAAGCTCCTTGAACCACAATTTTGCGTGTTCTTTCTCATTGTCAGCTGTCTTGAGGAACAGAGCGCTGATTTGCTCAAAACCTTCTTTCTTTGCCTTTGAAGCAAAATATGTGTACTTGTTGCGTGCCTGAGACTCACCCGCAAATGCTGCGAGGAGATTCTGTTCTGTCTGAGTTCCTGAATACTTTGTTTTCATAACTATTACAATTTGATTAAAGTGGTTGCAAATTTAGAATTATTTTAATTTATTTCAACATCAACTACCTTGTGATTACGAGAAAATCCGTGCTTGAACCACTTTCCGTGGATTTCACTGCAATTTCCTGCTGTCATAAACGCATTTATTGAATTCTTTTCGATGAATTCCAGAAGACGGCCATATTCGTGTTGGGTGAGAAGGGCCTGAATCTCAATACCCGGAGCTCCAGAATAACCACCCTTGATTTCATACAGGGTACACCCGCGTACAAGTTCATCAATGATAAACTTCCTTATTCTCTCATAGTCTGAGGAAACTATGCATACCCTTTTGCGGCGGTTCAGGCTGGACATAAAATAATCGATTGCAAGACCATTGAGCCAAGTACCGATAATTCCTATTACAACCATCCTGAAAGTGTTTTCCGGGATAAAGAATGCCGTGAGGCAAACTGCCATTCCCGCAACTGTAACACAAGTACCGATATCAATGTGCATCAGTTTATTCATTATCATCGCCACGATGTCCAGGCCCCCGGTTGAAGCATTTATACGGAAAAGGAAGGCCTGTGAAGCGCTCAACATAAGGACAAAGCAACACAAGTCGAACCAAGGGTCCCCCATCACGCTGGTCTGGCCGGGAGGTATGAGTTTGGAAACGGGATAGACTATTTCACACAGATCCATTGCCGGTCCGAGGAAAATCGAAGCCAGAATGGACTTTAGTCCGAATTCCTTTCCGACTATGAATATGGCCAATAATACAAGTATAACATTGAGTATCAGCACAAATTGCGACACTTTGATAAATGGGACCAAAGAGTTGAGTACCATTGCAAGACCTGATACCGTACCAATGATAATCTTGCTGGGTACAAGGAAATAATATACGGCTGCTGCACCTACAATCAGACCGATTATCATTATGAACAGTTCATTCCAGAACTTGAAAGTCTTAAACATTATTTCTTGGATTTTTTGGATTTACGTTTAGATTCACGTATCGCTTTGCGAATTTTTTCCTTTCTGGCTGCCTTGTTGATGCCTACGGTCACATTGTCAAAGGAGCCGTCCTCGCCCTTAAGGAAAGACGTTCCTCTTCCACTTTCATAATCGAGCCTTTCATCCCTATCTTCAGAACCCGTATCAACAAGTTCATAATCAAGGAGTTTCTGCTCAAGGTTTGTGTTTTTGACACGGATTCTGACAGGATCCCCGAGGTTGTACACCACGTGCGTGCGTCTTCCGACCAGCCTATAACGGTCCGGATCGAATTCGAAGAAATCTGAACGTATATCTCTCAAGGCGACCATACCCTCAATCTTGGTAGGCTCAACCTCAACATACATTCCCCACTCTGTCAGTCCGGAAACATGTCCCTCAAACTCATAGCCCACCTTATCCTGCATAAATTCCACAAGCTTGTATTTAATGCTGGCTCTCTCAGCCTCTGCGGCAACAATTTCCCTTTCGGAGGAACTCTTGCAAAGGTTTTCGAAAACCTGACGGTTAGCCGACTCCCCTGCTGCCAGGTAACGTGCGAGAAGACGATGAACCATCATATCCGGATAGCGTCTGATAGGCGAGGTGAAATGAGTGTAGTATTTGAATGCCAGGCCATAGTGACCGATATTATCGGTAGTATAGCGGGCTTTCGCCATTGTCCTGAGAGAGAGAAGCTCTATCGCATTGAACTCAGGAGTATCCTTGGCCTCATTGAACAGGTTGTTCAATTCCTTTGATATTTCCTTCCCATTGTTCGTCGGTCCCATCTTGTAGCCGAAGTTTCCAATGAACTTGCGAAGACTCTCGACCTTTTCCTGGTTAGGCTCATCGTGTACACGATAGACGAAGGTCTTGCCCTTGCATTTGGTTGAGACAAATTCTGCTACCCTCCTGTTTGCAAGGAGCATAAACTCCTCTATCAGCCAGTTAGCTTCCTTGGATATTTTCTGACACACATCCACCGGACGGCCTTTTTCATCCACAATAACCTTCATTTCCGGTCTCTCGAAGCTGATGGCCCCGGCAGAGAACCTCTTCTTACGCAGTTTTGTAGCGAGGTTGTGAAGGGTGAGGACTGCCCGCTTGAGATTGTCCGGTATTATCTGGCCTTGCGTAATTCCCTCTCCCATAGCCGATTCGCCACTTGAAGCCTGCTTACCATCTGTACCTCCTCTCAGTTCCATATCCATCGCCTTTGGACCGGCATCAATGATCTGTTGGGCGGTTTCATAAGCAAATCGATAGTCAGAATTGATGACAGTCCTGCCGAACCACTCGGATACTATTCTGCAAAGCGGAGTCAGTTCAAAGACTGCCGAGAAGGTGAGTTTGTCCTCTCCAGGACGGAGTGAGCAGAGCTTGTTGGAAAGCTTTTCAGGAAGCATCGGGACTGTACGGTCAACAAGATAGACAGACGTACCTCTTGACCTTGCTTCCTTATCCACTATGGAATCCGGTGTCACATAATGAGTTACATCTGCTATATGTACCCCGACCTGATAATTGCCGTTTTCCAGGGCCTGGAAAGATATGGCATCATCAAAGTCCTTTGCATCTGCAGGATCTATCGTGAAGGTCAGAATGTCACGGAAATCCCGCCTTTGAGAGATGTCTTCCTGTGTTATTTCGTCGGAAATACTGTCAGCCGCCGTTGCCACATCTGCTTCAAACCTGTATGGAAGAGCATATTCGGCCAAGATGGCGTGCATCTCGGTATCATTTTCCCCCGGGTCCCCGAGTACATCCACAATATGTCCGACCGGATTGGTTTCATTGCGGTTCCAATGATCGACCACGGCCGCAACTTTCATTCCTGTCTTTGCGCGAAGTTCCCTGCGTACTCCTTCAGCCTCGTCATATTCATATACCCCTTTTATTATGAACTCGTCCTCTCCGGCAGGCTGCAGAAAACCAGTCTTGTCAACTTCCTGGGCTAACGACTGCCCTTTTGAAGCCTTGGAATGGCGACGAAACCGCACCTTGTCTGTTTCCGCAAACGGGATAACGATGTCATAAGGCATAAACCTGCTTTGCATCAGCACCCAGGCCTGTTCACCTACGATATGGAGGACACCGACAAAAGGCTTCGGGGACCTCTGGAGGATTTCCACCACCTCTCCTTCTCTCCTTTGTGTCTGAGTTTTCTCTCTCGTTACTGCGACCTTGACGGTATCGCCATTGAGCGCGCCCCTTGTCTTGGAAGCCTTTACAAAAACATCATCTTCGTCCTGCCCGTCAGGGATAACGAATATATACCCTTCGCGAGTCATCTGGACTCTTCCTACAATCTGAGGAAATACTTTCTTTTCAGAACGGGACCTTCCTCTGCCTTTGGATTTTCGTGCCATAAATCTTAACAATTGACCGGCCCTGGGACCGATAACAAATACATCCCGCAAATTTACTCTTTTTTGTGAAATCCGAAACACAAATGAAGATGGCTAAATGGTTTTGCTAAGGAATCTAAAAATTCATATATTTGCAGGATATTTTAAAAGGAAACAAAACCAAAATTATATGGACAGAAAAGTTCTTCTTATGATCCTCGACGGATGGGGCGAGGGCAAACACGACTGGACCAATGCCATCTTCACACAGGGCGCTCCTTTTATTGATTCACTTCGCGAAAAATATCCTTTCAGTCACCTCCAGGCTTGCGGCGAATATGTCGGACTGCCTGACGGACAGATGGGTAATTCCGAGGTAGGACACCTCAACCTTGGTGCAGGAAGGGTTGTATATCAAGATCTTGTAAAGATCAACATAGCCTGCCGCGAACACAAATTGCTTGAGAATGCCGAAATCAAAGCAGCCTACGACTATGCCAAGGCAAATGGCAAGAAGCTTCACCTTATGGGACTTGCATCAATGGGCGGAGTACACAGTTCACTTGAGCATGTATATGAGTTCCTCAATGTTGCCAAGGAATATGGCCTGAGCGACGTTTTCGTACATTGCTTTATGGATGGCCGCGACTGCGATCCAAAGAGCGGAAAAGGCTTTGTAGAAGCCCTCGAAGCAGAAATGGCAAAGAGCACCGGTAAGGTGGCTTCCGTATGCGGAAGGTTTTATGCAATGGACCGCGACAAGAGGTGGGACCGCGTAAAAGCAGCATATGACATGCTCGTAGCAGGTGAAGGAATCAAGGCCACCAGCGCAACCGAGGCAATCGAAGCATCTTATACTGAAGGCGTTACAGACGAGTTCATCAAACCTACGGTTATCACTGGAACTGACGGACAGGCTATCGGAAAAATCGAGGAAGGGGACGCAGTCATCTTCTTCAACTTCCGCAACGACCGCGCACGCGAACTCACCGCAGTCCTCACACAGCAGGATATGCCTCAGGAAGGAATGCACACTCTTCCGCTCTACTACTGCTGTATGACTCCATACGATGCCGCCTTCGAAGGAGTTCACATCCTCTTCCCTAAGGAGAATGTATGCGACACCCTCGGTGAGACCGTTGCAAGGGCAGGAAAACGCCAGCTTCGTATTGCAGAGACAGAGAAATACGCTCATGTGACCTTCTTCTTCAATGGTGGTCGCGAAGACAAATTTGAAAACGAGGACCGTATCCTTGTGAACTCACCAAAGGTTCCAACCTACGACATTCTTCCTCAGATGAGTGCTCCGGAGGTAACTGAGAAACTCGTTGAAGTTCTCAATACCGGAAAGGAAGATATGGTCATCCTGAACTTCGCCAACGGTGATATGGTCGGTCATACAGGAGTTTTCAGCGCAATCTGCTCTGCTGTGGCAAAGGTTGACCAGTGCGTGAAAAAGGTAGTTGAGGCGGCAATAGCAAATGACTATGTAGTTCTTCTGACTGCTGACCACGGAAATGCTGACAACGCCGTCAACTCCGATGGTACTCCTAACACAGCCCACTCCCTCAACACCGTTCAGTTCATTGTAATCAACGCAGGTGTGGAATCTGTCAAGGACGGAAAGCTTGCTGACGTAGCTCCTACCATTCTCAAACTGATGGGAATTCCTCAGCCAGCAGCTATGACTGGAGAAGCCCTTATCTAAAGGTGCCGGGACAGTCTTATCAAATAATAAATATATGAATATCAAATCGATATTTTCAACACTGCTTCTGATGGTTTCAGGAGCAGTGTTTCTGGCTTCGGGACAGCCACAGGAGAAAAGTGCTGTTGTAGGTATGTCTGCAATCTATCTTCGCGCAGATGCAGACTACGAATCACCGCTGGAGACACAGGAACTGATGGGAACCATAGTGGAGATTGTGGCATCAGAAGGCTACTGGAAACAGATTGATTGTCCTCAGCCTTATAGGGCCTGGTGCACCGACCTTGGCCTTGTTCCAATGGACGAAAAAGCTCTGAAAGCATACAAAAAGGCAGAAAAGGTGATGTTCAACGACCTGTATGGCCACCTTAAGGACAAAGCCTCCGACAAAGCCGCCAACATATGCGACCTGGTAGGAGGCGACATACTCCGCCTTGTAAAAAAAGAAGGGAAATGGACAAGGGTGATGCTTCCTGACGGGAGGCAAGGCTACCTCAAAAGCAAAAGCATACGCCAGTTTGACGGATTCAGGAAGATTACAATGGGACAAGGTGATGAGTTCAGCCTTCTGACTCCTCAGACCGAACAGGTCCTGCAGCGTGCTATGGAAGTCGTAGGGGTTCCGTACCTGTGGGGCGGTATGACCCCCAAAGGCTTTGACTGCAGCGGTCTTGTAAGGTGGTCATATCTTATGAACGGAGTGCTTCTCCCGAGGAATGCATCTCAGCAAATCAAATGCGGAAGTGCTGTAGAAATGGAAATTGACACCTCGTTTTGGGAAGAAGACAAGCATTCCTCTGAGAGCGAAGAATATGTCCTGGAGATGCAGAAAAGAATCAAGAACCTCCAAAGGGGAGATCTCCTGTTTTTCGGAAAGTTTCGCGAAGACGGAACCGCAGGAGTGACTCATGTTGGAATGTATCTTGGAAATGGAAAAATGATTCATTCTTCCCACCTTGTAAGAATCAACTCCCTGATTCCGGGAAGACCGGACTCCTACAGTGGCTCATATCGCCTCTTGGCAGCCCGCAGATTGTAAATAAAATAACTTGCCGATTTACGGATTCATCAGGTCCTTGTTGACGAAACCGTTGATATCCTCGATGACTCCTATGGCAGAAAGAGCCTTCGCTCTGACCTGCTCACTGGCATCCGGAGACTCGGCAGCCTGCCTGAAGGCATTGATGGCAGGACCGAAAGAACCCTCCCGCATAAGCGAAAAGCCGCTTTGCAGGAGGGTTTCAGCATTATTGGACTGGCACATATCTACACCAGACCGGAGAATCCCATAAAGGCCATCGCAAGAAAACTTGCAGTAATGAGGGCAATAGGAATGCCCTTGAAAGCCTTAGGAACATTGTTCAGGGCAAGTTGCTCGCGAAGTCCGGCGAAAAGGACCATTGCAAGGCCGAATCCGAGGGAAGTCGCAAAAGCATACCAGGTAGCTTCACCAAGATTGAAACCCTTGGTGGTCACTGTCAAAGCGACACCCAGGACAGCACAGTTGGTAGTAATCAACGGAAGGAAAATACCCAGGGCAGCATAAAGGGACGGGCTGATTTTCTTGAGCACGATTTCCACCATCTGAACCAAGGCGGCGATAACAAGGATGAATGATATTGTCTGCAGGAACTCAAGTCCCAGGGCCACCAGAAGCATGTTGAGCAGATAGGTGACAACTGTTGCGAGGGTGATTACAAAGCATACCGCCATTGACATTCCGGTAGCAGTGGAAAGTTTGTTGGAAACACCCAGGAACGGACAAACTCCGAGGAACTGCGACAACAGGATATTGTTTACAAATATCGCTGATATGAATATAATTGCAAATTCTGCCATAATTTCCATTATTTAGAAGCTGTGAGTTTCTTGAACAATACAATCAGATAGCCCAGCGCAAGGAAGGCTCCAGGTGCAAGCACAAAGGCGAGGATTCCATCACCGGCAATGAACTTGAAACCGAATGCGCTGCCGCTTCCGAGGATTTCACGCACAAGACCGAGAACAGTCAAGGAAAGGGTGAAACCGAGTCCTATTCCAAGTCCGTCACAGGCTGAATCGATGACGCTGTTCTTGTTGGCAAATGCCTCCGCGCGTCCAAGAACGATACAGTTTACCACAATCAGCGGGATGAACAGGCCGAGAGTTTCATACACATCCGGGACAAATGCCTGCATAATGAACTGAAGGAGAGTCACAAAAGTGGCAATCACAACAATGTAGGAAGGAATGCGGACCTTGTCAGGAATATATGGTGCAATAAGCGAAATTGCCATATTGGAAAGCACAAGTACGAACAAAGTTGCAAGTCCCATACTCATTCCGTTGATGGCAGATGTCGTGGTGGCCAGGGTTGGACACATTCCAAGAAGGAGGACAAATGTCGGATTCTCCTTAATCAGGCCTTTTGTTATAAGTTGAAATTTTCCCATAATTATTCCTCCTCAGTGTTAGATTTCTCAACTTCGTCAGAAATGGCATCGTCAAGTGGCATAGGGGTCTGGGCAATGGCCCTGAAGACCTCGACAGCCGTGGCAAGACCTGCCGAATATGCTCTGGAAGTGATGGTTGAAGCCGTGATGGCATTCACGTCACCGCCATCCTTCTTGACAGAAAGTTTCTTGACAGAAGGATCCCAGCCTTTGAACTGGAAAGCGAATCCGGACTCTCCAGGCTCAGTGCATTTTGCTCCCAAGCCAGGAGTCTCGCTCTGGGAAAGAACCTTGGTGTTGTAGATTACACCTTCGGAATCAAAGCCGACTTTAATAAGAATCGGACCACCGAAGCCAAGAGTTGAAACATTGATTGCACAGCCTACAGTATTGCCCTGAGCATCATATGCAAGATTATAGGAATACTGCTTGTCTGCTACTGTTACCGTACGCTCCTGCTCGATTTGTGAAGCCGATTCAGGAAGCACTTCCTTTATGGCTGCTTCATTCTTTGCCTTTGCAGCTGCTTCGATAGGAGATTTAGTCAAAGCATAAACTCCTGCAAGAAGACCTGAACATACGAAGCAGATGAGCAGAAGACACAAAGTCATATTCTTTAATGATGATTTCACTGCCATAATTCTACCTCCCGTATTTTTTACCGTGACAGAACTTATTGATAAGAGGAACTGTCGAGTTCATTATGAGGATTGCAAATGACATTCCTTCAGGATATGCTCCGAAATAACGGATGAGCATAGTAAGAAGACCTATGCCGACACCAAAGATAACTCCACCGAGGTTGCTCATTGGAGAAGTAACATAGTCGGTAGCCATAAACATCGAACCCAGAAGAACGCCTCCGGTCAAAAGGTTGAAAACAGGATCAGTGAACTGTTCCGGATTGATTCCCCAACAAATTGCGCTGAAAACAGCAACAGTACCCAGGATGGAAAGAGTAATCCAAGGTTTGATGACCCTGCGAACAAGCAGATATATGAATCCAAGTGTCAGTGCAATGGCAGAAAGTTCACCTGCTGATCCTCCGATATTGAGGAAAAGCATATTCAGATAGTCCATTGACTCTGTGGCAGCCACTCCGCCTTCCTTCACGAGTCCAAGAGGAGTTGCTCCGGAAAATGCGTCCAGACTGCTGGAAATGAATCCCTTAGTCCTTGTCCAGTCTGTCATATAGGTTGGGAAGGAAATCAAAAGGAATACACGGCCGGCAATGGCTGGGTTGAAGAGGTTCTGGCCAAGACCACCGAAAGTCATCTTTGCAACTCCAATCGCAACAACGGCTCCGACAAAAACAACCCACCAAGGAGTCGATGCAGGAAGGTTCAAGGCAAGCAGAATACCGGTAATGACGGCAGACCAGTCACCAACCGTGCAAGGCGCCTTGAGAAGAAACTTGGTTATGAGATACTCCAGCAGGACGCAGGAGGCGACACTTACTCCTAGCACAAGCAATTCTGACCATCCGTAGAAAAGAACGGACACAAGCACTGCCGGCAGGAGCGCAATCACGACATCACGCATAAGACTCGCAGTGGAAGTCTTAGTGTGCAGATGCGGTGAAGGTGAAACAAGTAATGTATTCATTTGCTTAAGATTTTTCGTTTGTATTACTTCTTGGCAGCGGCTGCACGGCCCCTGATTATGCGGATGACATCACCCTTTGCGATGCGGATGACATCCAGCAAAGGAATGTTTGCAGGACAGCTGTAGAGGCAGCATCCGCACTCAATACAATCCTGGATAGCATTTTCCTCCAGTTCTTCCATCATACCGTTGCGGGCATATTTGTTCAGGAGGAAAGGCTCAAGTCCCATCGGACAGGCATCGGCACATTTACCGCACCTGATGCAGGCTGAGGCTTCCTTGCGTCTTGTCTGCTCGTCAGTGAAGTAAAGCAGTGAAGATGAGCCTTTTACAGTGCAGGCATCCATATTTGAGATGGCCTTGCCCATCATAGGTCCTCCGCTGACAATCTTCGCAGCAGACTCAGGAACACCGCCAGCAACCTGAGCGATATAGGAAAGAGGCATGCCGATGCGGAAGAGGTAGTTGTGCTGACGTTCCATCGGGAGGCAATCTCCTGTAATGGTCATCACATTGGTAATCAATGGTTTGTTCTTTTGAACAGCCTCATATACGGCAAGTGACGTAGCCACGTTCTGCACAACGGCTCCAACATCAATCGGAAGTCCCATAGACTTGACCTGACGTTTCATAACTGCGTCTATGAGCTGCTTCTCTCCACCCTGCGGGTATTTTTTCTTGAGGGACATCACCTGGATACCGTCGAATCCTTTGGCTGTCTTCTGAAGTTCTGCCAAAGACTCACTCATAACCTTTATGGCTTCCGGCTTGTTCTCCTCGATACCGATGACAGTTCTGCAACCGCCGAGAACCTGCTTCATAATGGCCGCGCCGACAATTATTTCCTTGCTGCGTTCAAGCATTATCCTGTAGTCGGAAGTAAGATATGGTTCACATTCGGCTCCATTGAGAATGAGGCAGTCAGCCTTCTTTCCCGGAGGAGGACAAAGTTTCACGTGAGTCGGGAAGGTTGCGCCTCCCAGTCCGACAACGCCACAGGCCTTGATGCGGTCGAGAATGAACTTATTGTCCTGAGGAATCTCAACGACAAGGGTATCTGATGTATCTATACCTTCAGCCCACTGGTCAGGCTCGACGCTGATTTCCACGTGTGTCACATTGTTGCCTGCCAGATCTTTGCGAGGTCCTACGGATTTGACAGTTCCCGTAACCGGAGAGTGTACGAAAGCTGAGATGAAACCTGCCGGTTCTGCAATAACCTGACCGGTCTTGACAGTGTCGCCAGGCTTGACAACAGGAGTTGCAGGGGCTCCGAGGTGCTGTGCCATAGAAACATACACAACCTCAGGAAGCGGAAGGACCTCAATCTTGCAGTCTTTTGAAATTTTGCTGTCGTTCGGGTGGATACCACCTATTGAAAATGTTGTCTTCATAGTTCTACTCCTCCTTCTTTACTGGTTCTGCTGCCGGGGCTTCTGGGGCTGCAGGGGCTACTGCCGGCTTAGGGGCAGGGGCTGCAGGTTTCGGCGGGATTACAGGGAAATTGACCGCATGGATTGCTCCGGTAGGGCACTCTGCAACGCATTTCTTGCACAGCTTGCACTTATTGAAATCAATGTATGCAAGGTTATTCTCCACTGTGATAGCCTCGAAAGGACAGACTTTCGCACATTTGCCACAACCGATGCAGGCTGCCTTGCAGGCCTTGCGGGCAACAGCACCCTTATCCTTGTTGATACAGCTCACGAAGACACGCATATCCTTTCTGCCCTTCTTCCTTAACTCAATCACATTCTTAGGGCAAGCCTTCACGCAGGCGCCACAAGCCGTACATTTGTCTTGATCCACAACTGGAAGACCAGTCTGAGGGTCCATTGAAAGAGCCCCGAACGAGCAGGCAGAAACGCAATCTCCACAGCCGAGACAGCCGAAGGAACATCCGGTATCCCCGCTATAGAGGGAAGCCTTTACACGACAGGATGCATATCCGCCATATTCTGATGTACGAGGCCTGTTCTCGCAAGTTCCATTGCAACGGACAACCGCCACCATAGGATCCTTGGCTTCCACTTTGAGGCCGAGCACATCGGCAACTTTCTGCATCACGTCATTACCCCCGACCGGGCAGAAACAAGCTCCGAGGTCAGGAGACTCAACACAATGTTGTGCAAATGCGTGACAGCCGGCCTGGCCACAACCGCCACAGTTCGCACCTGGCAATACTTTTTCCACCTGGTCTATCCTCGGATCTTCTTCCACCTTGAATTTTTTAGCAACAAGGAAGAGTACTACAGCAAGGACAGCACCAAGGATGGTGATTATTGCAATAGTCCAAATGATTGTTTGTGTCATAGGTTGATACCTTTATTATGTTATTGAATTTTTCGGATATAAAACACGAACTCATTTGATAATCTGTCTCTGAAAAGCCAAATCACCAAGTAATAGAGTCCGACTCCAGCTATCGAAATCAAGCCCCTGAGTGCTTCGTTACCGATAACGGGGGACAAAGATAATATTAAAATTAATAAAATCGCCAAAGGAATTACATAAGATATCCACACAGCCTTCAAACCCATTGATTTTTTCGTGCAGACCTCGACTTTCTCGCCTTCCGAATAAACGGTATAAGGGTCTGTCGGAAGCATCAGGACCTTGTCCTGCTCCTCAGACATCCCACACATCCCTTTAGCGTGGCAGCTGGAACAAGCCGAACTGACAGTGAGGCGGACAGTCGTGAAGTCCTTGTTGATTTCAACAATTTCTCCCTCGTGTACTATTTCTTCTTTTTTTCTGGCCATTGTCTTATTTTTTAACTAATGATGAAAACGGATGCTTCAGGCCACTGACGGATGTCATTCGACCGGAAGCCTTCCCCACAATCAAAGGAGCTTCGAACAGCACAGGAAGCCTGTTAAGGTCATCTGAAATCCATATTGTCATATCCTGATCTCCTTTGAACACTTCTCCAGCAAGCAGACGCGCGCCGAAACGCACTGTGTTGACGGTTCCCAATCCCTTGACCTTGACTGTCTGCCTGTCATACATAATGAAATGTACATTATAAACATCATCGTCAATGGCGAAGGTCATCGGATATTTAACTCCCGGTTCCACCTTGTCAAAATCCATATTGCGGGCAAAAAAGAACAAGGCTGGAAGGTCGAAGGTGCATTTGGTAAGAGGTATGGTGACGGAACGCTCCCCGCTGCTTGTTGAATAGACATCCGCATCAATATGAGGCTCGGTATCATCCCATTGATAGAGATAGGTATTGCGTGCGGCATATTTACCCTCGTGGGTATCCCGCGTAAACTTCAACGGCCTGAGTCCATCTGTTGAAAACCAAGACCTGAAATCCTCCCTCACCTTGAAAATGCGATCGAACAGCCAGGTCGTAGCACCATATACCTTGCACAAAAAAGCATCCTGGCCGTTGAATACGGTATGCTCAAGCTTTACCGTAGCCGTTCCGACATCAGAATCAAGAGCGCCCCACTGGTAATTGAGAGTAAAGGACATCCTCTCACCGGCTTCGAAGGCCAGCGAATCCCTTTCAAGAGTCTTTACAGGGACACAAAAAGTCTGCTTGTCCTGTGCCGGCATCGCTGTAGAAAGCAAACCGGCAAACAGGACAAGCATTATAATTCTATGGTAATTCATCTGGAAAATCATCCGAAATTGGTATTGTCGAAACTGTCGTCACTGGATGAATTCATATTGGACTCATACCGACCGGATTGCATATCCTGAGCCTGCGAAAGTGTGCTGTCTGCAGGATCCACGAAGCGAACTTCATTTGCACGGAAACGCATTTCGATATCACCGATGGAACCGTTACGGTGCTTGGCTATGATGAGAGTAGTCTTTCCGATATCATTTGGATCTGCATTAAGTCCCTGATAGTCAGCACGATGAAGGAAGATCACGATATCGGCATCCTGTTCGATTGAACCAGACTCCCTAAGGTCGCTCAACTGAGGACGGCCATTGCCACCTGAACGTGTTTCTGACTGCCGGGACAACTGGGAAAGAGCAATAATAGGGACATTACATTCCTTGGCTGTCGCCTTCAGAGTCCTTGAGATGGCGGCAACTTCCTGCTCACGCATTCCCCTGAGTTCTGAAGGACCTTGCATAAGCTGAAGGTAATCGACTATTACAAGACGCACACCCTTCTGATTGACAAGTCTCTTGACCTTGGAACGGAATTCCATCACAGGCAAAGATGGAGTGTCGTCGATGTAGAGGGGAGCCTTGGACAGATCGCGAAGTTGGGTTTCAAGTTGAACCCACTCGTGGCCGGCCAACTCGACACCACCTTTGATTTTGTCTGCGCTCATCCCTGTTTCGGAAACCATCATTCGTTTCGCAAGCTGGATTGCAGGCATCTCAAGAGAGAAGAAGGCTACCGGCATCTTTGCCATCACCGCAGCATTCCTGGCGACATTAAGGACGAAAGCGGTCTTACCTACCGAAGGACGTGCCGCCAGAATAATAAGGTCGGACGGTTGCCAACCCATTGTAACGGAATCCAGGGTTCTGAAACCGGAAGGCACTCCACTCAATCCGCCCTTTGTCTTCTGAAGCCTCTGCAGATCTGCCATCGCATCATTGATGACTTTTCCGATTTCCTCAACATCCTTTTTGACGCTGTTCTGGATGGCTGCATAAACTTTTGACTGGGCCATATCGATGAGGGAATCCACATTTGTAGCCTCATCGTAGGATGACTTCAGGATTTCATAAGACGCTGTAATGAGCTCTCTCTGAATACATTTCTGCTTTAGAATCCTGACATAGAATTCAATATGCGCTGCAGCTCCGATTTTCTGGGACAACTGCACAAGGAACAACGAGCCACCAACTGCATCCAAGTTGCCGTTGGACCTCAGTTTCTCTGAAACTGCAAGGATGTCCAATGGCATATGCTCATTGACCAGCTGCCTCATTGCCTCGAAAACCATCCGATGCTTCTCACCATAGAAACAATTCGGTGTAAGTTCATCGATGGTATCATCAACGCAGTTCGGTTCAATCAGCAACGCACCGAGGACAGCCTCTTCGACATCAAGAGCTTGAGGCGGCTTATTCCCCACCTCAAGCCCTAATGTATCCAGATTGACTGAACTGCGACCGGCGCCAGCCTGTCGTTTCTTGACAGTATCAGCCATAGATTATTCGAAATCCGGATTGACAAGGATTCTTCCGCAATACTCGCAGATAATCATCTTCTTGTTGGAAGCGATGTCAATGAGCCTCTGAGGAGCGATGGTATTGAAGCAGCCTCCACAAGAGTCACCGTTGAACACGGATACCACTGCAAGATGATTGTTGCAGCTCTGGCGGATTCTCTCGTATGCACTCATAGTCCTGGCATCAATTTTGGCTGCACAGGCATCCCTCTGTGCACGGAGTTTCTCTTCCTCCTTTGCAGTGGACTCAACGATGGTTGAGAGTTCTTCCTTCTTCACCTTGAGGTCATCCTGCCTTACGGAAATCTTCTCCTTGACTACCTCCAAATCCCTCTTCTTTTCAGCGATGAATTCCTTGGCCTCGCCGATGTTCTTCTCGGCAATCTGCTTTAGAAGGTCCTGGTTCTCGATTTCCTTGTTGAGAGAATCATATTCCCTGCTGTTTGCGATGTTGTCGAGCTGCGATTTGTATTTTTCAATCTGAGCCTCACTCTCCGATGCATTGTGCTTATTCTCGGCAATGTCAGCATTTGCCTGTTCAATCTGCTCATTGATACGGGCCACCTTGGCCTTGAGTTCGGCAATCTCAGTCTCAAGATGCTCAACCTCCAGAGGAAGCTCACCCCTGAGCTGGAGGATCTTGTCTATCTCAGTATCAGCCTGCTGAAGAGCATAGAGGGTCTTGAGTTTCTCTGCCACGCTCAGGTCTGAATCAGCGAAACTCTTCTGAATGGAGACGAAGGTCTCGCGCTGGTCAATAGGCGTTTCGATTTTTTTAGTCTTTTTAGCCATTTTTCCTAAATATAAATGCGTAAAATATTAATCTTAGAAATAGCGGACCGGGTTGGCATCCGCGTTGTCCGACAAGCGGACTGCAAAGGTAGGAAAATTTTTCTTTAACAATGAAAATAAAATATCAACTATATCCTTTTCACTCTCATAATGACCGATATCCATAACCATAAACCCATCAGGAGCGAAGAAATTGTGATAAGACACATCCCCCGTGATGAAAAGTTGGGCCTCGGCTTGGATGGCCTTGCCGAGAAGGGAAGAACCGGCGCCACCACACATCGCCACCCTGCTTATCGGCACTTGCGGGTCTCTTGAGCAACGGATCAGTTTCAGGCCGAATCTTTCCTTTACATAGGATATAATCTGCTCATATGAAAACTGTCCGGGCAGATTACCCACCACGCCCAGTCCGCATCCCGGAGTTTCAGGATCCAGAATTTCAACATCTTCCAGACCGAGACGCGAAGCCATCGCATAGCTAACGCCACCGACAGCCTTGTCAGCCGTAGTATGGGCAGCATAGATGCTGATGCCGAAAGACAGAGCCTTTATCAAGGTCCTGCCCAGAGAATCCTCGGGAGATATTCTTTTCAAAGGATTGAAAATGAGCGGATGATGAGTTATGATAAGATTTGCCCCGCAGGAGATTGCCTCATCCACCAAGGCTTCTGTGCAGTCAAACCCGATAAGGACTCCGTTCACATGGGAAGACAAAGAGCCCGTACACAAACCGCAGTTATCCCACTTTTCCTGAGAATCCAAAGGAGCGAACTGCTCTATAACGTCAGTTATTTCTCTTACTGTCATATATAATATATATAAGGTATAAACAATGACCTAAAGCGAAGACCTTATCTCCAGCAACTGCTCCCGGATTTCCTCAAGTGCCTCCACCACCTTCATCCTGGAAGGTGTTTTCTTTCTGTCTGCCTTCAGTTTCCTGGCAGCCCCCTCAAGCGTCAGGCCCTGGTTCTTTACCAGGAAATGGATGGTTTTCATCGTCTGAAGGTCCTCAGAAGTGAACAATCTATTTCCTTTGGCGTTCCTTTGAGGATGGATGAAAGCGGAGAATTCATTGGCCCAGAAGCGGACCAGCGACACGCTTTCCCCAAGAATATCAGCGACTTCACCGATTTTGTACAGAAACTTTCCTTCCATATCTTCAATTCTACTTAATCCATTGACTGGCCGGTATTTACCGACAATATCATCATCTTCAGGTATTCATCAGGATTCACCGAAGCGAACATATAGTTTATGGGATCCAGAACAAGGCTGTCCCTGAGTACTTCATAATGCAGGTGCGGGGCAAAGGAATTGCCGGAAACGCCCACACATCCTATCTTACTACCTCTGAAGACCTGACGCCCCTTGACGACTGAAATATCCGAAAGGTGCGCATACCTGGTACGGTACCCATCCTGATGGAGAATCGTAACGACATTGCCCAATCCCTTGCGTGAGCGTGTCACATCCTCAACCACACCATCGGCAGCTGCATATACAGGTTCACCGGTATGGGCAATCATATCCAGACCGTTATGCTTCATCGGAACCTTATAAAAAGGGTTTATCTTGTCCGAGACCGAAGCGCCTGTCCGCGCGAAGGAAAAGTCTGAAAGAGGATTGGTCATAGGGATGGCCGGCTTGCCATTTTTTGATATTGATTCGAATACGGCTGCAAAATTTTCCTCTACCCTATCGGCTGAGGAAGACATCTTCTTAAGTTTCTTTTCAGAATATTTGACTATCTGGTCATCCGGTATGGAATCAAGACTATTGAGGATGGCTAGCGAGGAAGTCATATCAAGGGACGGGGCCGCAGTGTGGAAAATTTCTTCATATATGCCATTGTCCCTCAACTGAAGGTTTTCAACTACATCCGACAACAGCCTTTCTTTTTCCTGCATCTGGGGAACCATCTTGGAGTACATCCTGTTCTCGGCAGCAAGCCTTCTCTCGGTCTGAGTGCTGAAACACAGGGCAAAGATGGCATAATACAGGATGGACAAGGACAAGGTAACAATGAGGAACAACAACGCCCTGCCAAGAATCTTCCCTATCGAAACTCTTGACTTTCTGAAGTTTGCACTATCCTTGTCAAAGATATAACGGTTGCCCATTTCCAGTTCTCCTATCTTTTTTTGTGTGAAGGATGAAGGGTTATCTTTTCAGATGCAGCCTGAGTAATCTGAACCATGGTCGCATACTCTTCAGGAGTTATGGACAGGTCAAAATAATTATACGGATTGACGGCATTGCCCCTGTACAGGACCTCATAGTGGAGATGGGCTCCTGTGGATTTGCCCGAATTGCCGGAATAGCCGATGCACTCTCCCCTTTTGAGAGACATTCCTTCAGTCACCACGATGGACTTCATATGGGCATATCTTGTCTTGTAACCAAAGCCGTGGTCGATTATGATGGAATTTCCATAGCCAAAGAGTTCGAACTTTACGCTCTCCACGACGCCGTCACCTGTTGTATATACAGGATTTCCAGGTTTCATCGCGAAATCGATTCCATTATGCTTGGTCGTCCGGTGGGAAATCGGGTCTGAGCGGTATCCAAAAGTACTTGATATCCTGTATTTCTTCGGATCCGGATTGATAGGAGGGATTGCAGGAATGCAGGATGCCATATCCCCCGCACGCTTTGAAAGGAGGGCGACATCATCGAAAGACTTGCTCTGGACATAGGCCTTCTTGGTGAGTTTGTCAAGACGCCTCATCGTATTTTTCAGGACAGGATCATCCTCCAGGGCTGCATACCTGTTGACTCCACCGAAACCGGCCTCGCGAACACTCTGGGATATGTCATTCATACCGAAGATGGAACGATAGATGTCATCGTCCCTCATCTGAAGAGCCGTCAGGATTTCGGAATAATTGTCCAACTGACGGTTCATCACTTCCACCTTGGAAGTCCACCTGGCATTTTCCTTTTTCAGCAGCAAGGTCTTGGGAAGTTCAAGGCCCAGGACGGAAGCATATAACCAGAAATAAAGGCAAAAACAAGCTATACTGGCTATGAAAAGGCCTATCGAACGCCACAGATGCGACATTTTCGAATCCTTCGCCTCCTCATAGGAGAGGGTGCTTGCATTGAATATATATTCTCTTATTTTGGCCATAACTTGCAAAGGTAACAATTATTTCAAATTTTCCTATAATCAGCACCTATACGCATTACGGAAAAAAGTTGTATTTTTGCAAGTTATTTTGCGTAATGCGATTTCGCATAGGTTTAGAATAAATTTGTACAAAATATGACATCTAAGGAAATCAGAAAGGCTTTTTTGGACTTTTTCGCTTCAAAAGGGCATCAAATCGTGCCTTCAGCACCAATGGTTGTCAAGAACGACCCTACTCTTATGTTCACCAATGCCGGAATGAACCAGTTCAAGGATTGGTTCCTGGGCAACAGCGCTCCTAAATGGAATCGGGTATGCGACAGCCAGAAATGCCTCAGGGTGAGCGGAAAGCACAACGACCTGGAAGAGGTGGGACATGACTCCTACCACCACACTATGTTTGAAATGCTGGGCAACTGGAGTTTCGGCGACTATTTCAAGACGGAAGCCATAGACTGGGCCTGGGAACTTCTCACCGAAGTATATAAGATTGACAAGGAAAGACTTTATGCCACCGTTTTCGAAGGCTCTGCCGAGGACGGGACTCCTATGGACGAAGATGCGTTGAAGGCCTGGGAGAAACACCTCCCTAAGGAAAGGATTCTGCTCGGCAACAAACACGACAATTTCTGGGAGATGGGTGATACCGGTCCTTGCGGTCCTTGTTCTGAGATCCACGTTGACCTCAGAAGCGATGCCGAGAGGGCGGAAGTTCCCGGTGCAGAACTTGTCAACAAAGGACATCATCTGGTGATTGAGATTTGGAATCTAGTCTTTATGCAGTTCAACCGCAAGGCAAACGGAAGCCTTGAACTCCTCCCTAACCACAATGTCGATACGGGAATGGGCTTTGAGAGGCTTTGTATGACACTTCAGGGCAAGCAGAGCAACTATGACACCGATGTGTTCACGGGAATGATTCACAAGATTGAAGAGCTTTCTGGACACAAATACGGAGTATCGGAGAAGGAAGATGTGGCAATGAGGGTTATCGCCGACCACATCCGCGCAATCAGTTTCTCAATTGCTGACGGACAGCTCCCGTCCAACGTCAAGGCAGGATATGTCATCAGACGAATCCTCCGCAGGGCAGTCCGCTACGGATATACCTTCCTCGGGTTCAACGAGCCTTTCCTCTGCCGCCTTGTCGGACAACTTGTGGACGATATGGGAGAATTCTATCCTGAGATTGCCCGCCAGCAGACACTGGTAGAGAGAGTCATCAAGGAAGAAGAAATGGCCTTCCTTCGCACTCTAGACAGAGGCATCCGCCTGATGGACAACATTATGGCAAAATGTTCAGACACAAAGATCATCAGCGGAGAGGATGCTTTCACCCTCTATGACACCTTCGGTTTCCCGATTGACCTTTCTGAACTGATTGCATCAGAAAACGGTTACAAAATCGACCTTGAGAGCTTCAACGTCGAGCTTCAGAAGCAGAAGGACAGGGCACGCAACGCCACTGCCATCGAGTCCGGAGACTGGGTTGAATTCACCCACTGCGAGAGCATAGAGTTCCTGGGCTATGACTACACCGACCTGGAAGGAGTACAGCTCACACGCCACCGCACCGTAAAGGCCAAGAACAAGACTATGTACCAGCTTGTATTCGAGCGCACTCCGTTCTATGGAGAGATGGGAGGTCAGGTAGGTGATACCGGATACATCGAATCCGAAAGCGGAGAAAGAATCAACATCATCAATACCATAAAGGAAAACAACCTTACCATACACGTCGCTGAAAGGATTCCTTCAGACTGCTCAGAAAGCTTCAGTCTTCACGTAAACAAGGAAAGGAGGCTGCAGATTGAAAACAACCACACAGCAACCCACCTTCTCCATCAGGCCCTGAGGGAAATCCTCGGCACACACGTCGAGCAGAAGGGTTCATATGTGAGCGACAAATCGTTCCGCTTCGATTTTTCTCATTTTGAGAAACTTACAGAAGAGCAGATTGACCTTGTAGAGAACAGGGTGAACGCTCTTATCAGGGCTAATTACCCTCTCGATGAAAACAGGTCTGCCTCTATGGAACAGGCCCGCGAAATGGGTGCAATGGCCCTCTTCGGCGAGAAATACGGCGACAAGGTCCGTGTGGTGCGTTTCGGTGAGTCTTGCGAGCTCTGCGGGGGTTGCCACGCAGCAGCCACCGGCCAGATAGGCTTCTTCAAGATTGTAGGCGAATCCGCAATCGCTGCCGGAGTGCGCAGGATTGAGGCTGTCACAGGAGTTTATGCAGAAATGATGGTAGACCAGATGGAAACCGCCCTCAGAGCTGCAAAGGCCTTCTTCAATAATGTTCCTGACCTTGCAGGAGCAATCAGGAAAATGATTGAGGAAAATGACAATTACAAGAAACAGATGGAGCAGGTTCTCAAGGAAAAGAGCGTGACGATGAAGAACTACCTGAAGACATTGGCAAAGAATATTAACGGAGTCAATGTCGTAATCATCGATACGGCGAACGATCCGACTATGCTCAAGAACGCCTGCTTCCTGCTTCAGAAAGAGGCTGAAAACCTTGTAGTTGCGGCAGCATTCGAGGTTGAGGGCAAGCCTCAGCTTCTTCTGATGTATTCCGATGATCTGGTCAAGAAGGGACACAACGCCGGAGCCGAAATCCGCGAAGCTGCAAAATGCATCCTAGGAGGAGGAGGCGGACAGGCATCCCTGGCTACCGCAGGCGGCAAAAGCGTGGAAGGCCTCTCAGACGCTCTTGAAATCCTTGTTAAGAACGCCACGAAATAGGTTTTGATGAAGAAACTCGACCAATACATACTCAAATCCTTCATAGGACCGTTTTTCGCGATCCTGCTGGTAGTCGTATTCATCCTGATGATGCAGTTCCTTTGGCTGTATATTGATGAATTGGTAGGTAAAGGTCTGAGTCTCAAAGTTATACTAGAATTTCTGGGTTGGGGCAGCGCCACCTTGCTTCCGTTGTCCCTCCCGCTTGCCACCCTTCTGTCCTCAATGATGACACTGGGTACCCTCGGAGAAAACAATGAGCTTCTGGCCATCAAGGCTGCAGGAATCTCTCTCAAGAGGGTGCTCATTCCGCTGGGAATTTCCTGCCTGCTGATAAGTGTGGCTGCCTTTTTTATTGCCAATGACCTGATTCCCGTAGCATATAACAAGATTTATACGCTCAGGGATGATATTGGAAAAACAAAAGAAGAGATTAAAATCCCCACCGGGACTTTCTACAACGGAATTGACGGTTACATTCTTCGTGTTCAGGACAGGAACGATGATACAGGGATGATGCACGGGGTGATGGTGTATAATCACACCAAGGGAAAGGGGAATACCAGCCTTACTCTGGCAGATTCCGCCCTGATGACAATGTCCAAAGACAAGAGTTATCTCACCTTCGTACTCTATGAAGGCTCCAACTACGAAGAAACCAACACCAGGAAATACCGCGACACCACCCTCAAGCTGCAGAAAATCGACTTCAGCAAACAGGAACTGATCATCCCTCTGGAAAACTATGCATTCCAGAAGTCAGACTCCAGTCGATTTGATGACGAGGTCAAGTCAATGAATCTCAAGCAATTGAGACACGGGAAGGACTCCATTGGAGATTTGGAATCCAAGGCCAAGGCGGAAAACATGGCCAGTTTTGCCACCTCAAGACTCCTTAGATACAATAACCAGCTGGATTCGGCAGGAAGACAGGGACGCTCATCCAATTTCAGAGCAGACACTCTGAAAAAACCGTTCAAGACCATAGATGACGAAATCAGAGCCCTTGAAAAAGCCAAATCCAATGCCGAGGAGATTCGGATGGCTCTGGCATCCAATTCCAGGGAAAGGTATTTCTACACGGCTACTCTCAGAAGGACGGATATAGAAATTTTCAAGAAATTCGCTCTGTCGATAGCTTGTTTCATATTCTTCTTCATCGGAGCGCCATTGGGAGCGCTTATCCGGAAAGGAGGTCTTGGAACTCCTGCCATCATCTCGGTACTCTTCTTCGTATTCTACTGGGTTGTGGACATCTCAGGAACCAAGCTGGCAAGAGACGGAGCCATCGACACTTTCAGCGGAGTCTTCATCTCCGCATACATTCTCTTCCCGATTGGAATCTTCCTTACCTGGAAGGCAATCAATGACTCATCCATCTTCAGCGCAGACTCTATGAAGAACGGATACAAACGAATAAAAGCCAAGATTATGGGAATATTCAGAAAAACAAGAATAGTTTATATGGGTACTCCTGAATTCGCAGTCGCTCCGCTGGAAGCGTTGCTGAAGGAGGGATATGATGTGGTTGGAGTAGTGACCGTTGCGGACAAGGCCAGTGGCCGGGGACTCAAGGTCAATGAAAGCGCAGTGAAGAAATATGCTGTGGAGAAAGGCCTGCCCGTTCTTCAGCCACTGTCCTTGAAAGATCCTGCATTCCTGGAGGAACTGCGTAATTGGAAGGCCGACATCTTTGTGGTAGTGGCATTCAGAATGCTTCCGGAAGAGGTCTGGGGAATGCCTCGCCTGGGGACATTCAATCTGCACGCCGCCCTGCTGCCTCAATACAGGGGTGCTGCCCCTATAAACTGGGCCGTCATCAATGGAGAAAAAACTACCGGAGTCACAACATTTATGATTGACAAGGGTATGGATACCGGTGGAATAATGTTCAGGGAACAATGTTTCATCGGACCTGATGAAAATGCAGGGGATGTTCACGACAAACTGATGGAACTGGGCTCCAGACTGGTAGTACAGACAGTTGAAGCCATTATTGAAGGCAATGTGGAAACCCGCGTCCAGAAGAGCTTTATCCAAGGCTCGGAAATCCTGCATCCTGCTCCTAAACTCACTCGCGAATTATGCCACATCGACTGGAATTCTTCCACTAAGCAGATTTACAATCTCATACGAGGCCTGAGTCCTTATCCGGGGGCGTTCACCGACCTTGTAAAGGATGATAAATCCATCCAGATGAAAATATACAAGGCTGAGAAAATGGACAAGGCTGAAGCCGAAGCCCTTATGGGAGGAAATGACTTCCCTGCCCCTGGGACTGTAATCACAGATGGAAAGAGCAAGTTTGCCGTCACCACACAGGATGGAGCTATCAGCATCCTTGAGCTCCAGATTTCAGGCAAGAAGAGAATGGAAGTTAAGGACTTCCTGCTAGGTTTCAGAGATGCGTCCTCATATGGGACTTCCATAGGAACCTCAGCAGAATTCATCCGCAAAAATGCATAGAAACGTTGTCATAATCTGTAATGGGGAATTTCCAAAGACGGAATATCCTCTCTACCTTGTTGCCTCCGCCGACATTCTGGTCTGCTGTGACGGTGCATTCGAAAAGTATCTTTCTGAAATGGAGGGCATCTTCCATCGCAAACGGCTTCCTGAGGTTGTAATAGGAGATCTTGACTCCCTTCCGGAGAAACTGAGAATGGAATACAAAGACATTATTGTCAAAGTGGACGAGCAGGAATATAACGACCAGACGAAGGCGTTCAGGTGGGTTATGGACAATGTTGGAGGTCCCTGCAGCATCAGCATCATCGGGGCCACTGGCCTGAGGGAAGACCACACCATAGGGAATGTCTCACTTCTGATGGAATATGCCAGGATGTACGATCTTGAGAGCCTCGGGGCAGATGTCAGGATAGTATCGGATTACGGAACTATATTCGCCATCACGGACACCTTTGAAATGGAATGCGGTCCCGGAAGGAGAGTATCCATATTCAGTCCTGATAACAGCCTGAATATCAAATCGACAGGACTCGAATACAAGACCGACGGCGTGGTGTTTGACAACTGGTGGAAGGCCACCTTGAACAAATCCACGCAAGACAAAGTCAGACTGGAATTCAGTCACAAATCAATTGCATTGATAATGCTGGATTGACCGGAATGAGAATAATTTATTAGGAAATAACAAGAATAAGTTATATATTTGAGAAATTGTTATAAATTTTAATTACAATTTTTAAGAAATGGAAACTAAAAAATATTTTCCAGCCAAACAAGACATCGAGAAGGCATCGGAAACTCTGACCGAAATTCTTGAAATGACTCCATTCCAGAGAAACAGCAATCTCTCAGACACATATGGAGCTGAAGTCTTTCTTAAGCGTGAAGACCTTCAGATGGTGCGCTCCTACAAGATTCGCGGAGCCTACAACAAGATTCGCTCAATCGCTCCGAACTTGCTGAAATATGGTATTGTCTGCGCAAGCGCCGGCAACCACGCCCAGGGTGTTGCTTTTTCCTGCAACAAACTCCAGATTATGGGCTCGATATATATGCCTACGACGACACCAAGGCAGAAAATTGAACAAGTCAGGATGTTCGGAAAGGAATATATAGACATCGTCCTTACCGGAGATACCTTCGATGCCGCAAACTCAGCAGCCATCGAATATGCCCGCAAGAGCGGCAAGACCTTCATTCCTCCTTTCGATGACGAGAAAATCATTGAAGGACAGGGAACAATCGGATATGAACTGATGAAGCAAGCGCAGGAACCTCTGGACTATGTTTTCATCCCTATTGGAGGAGGTGGACTGGCATCAGGAGTCGGCGCCTACATCAAGATGGTATCCCCAGAGACCAAAATCATAGGAGTTGAGCCTTTGGGAGCCGCCTGTATGAAGACTGCCATCGAGAAAGGCGAGGTCGTGGAACTTGAGCATATTGACAAATTCGTGGATGGGGCCGCTGTAAAGAAAGCCGGCAAGCTTACCTTCGAAATCTGTCGCGAGGTCCTTGACGACATCATCAAAGTTCCGGAAGGCGCCGTCTGCACCACCATCATCAATATGTACAACAAGAGCGCGATTGTCGTCGAGCCTGCTGGAGCCCTTTCCGTTGCAGCCCTAAGGTTCTGTGCGGACAAAATCAAGGGTAAACGTGTAGCCTGCATCGTGAGCGGCAGCAACAATGACATCGTAAGGATGGAGGAAATCCGGGAGAAATCGCTTCTGTATGAGGGCCTGAAACATTATTTCATCATCAACTTCCCTCAGAAATCCGGAGCCATCCTCACATTCATCCGTGACATCATCGGTCCTACCGACGACCTTGTGCACATACAGTACATCAAAAAGACCAACAAAGATCACGGTCCTGCCCTCATAGGCATTGAAGTTGCTGCAAAAGAGGATTTGGATGCACTCATCCGCAGGATGGAAGCGCACAACATTTCGTACGAATACATAAACGAAAACAATAAACTATTTGAAATACTTATCTGATATGACTGAACTGGATTGGAGTAAACTCACTTTTTCCTACACGAAGACCAATACTATTCTTATCAGCCATTTCGATGGCTCAAAATGGTCTGAAGTGGAAAGCAACTCAGATGACTACATCAGGCTGAGTGCTTTTGCAGGTGCACTGCATTACAGTATAGAATGCTTTGAAGGCTTGAAGGCCTTTAGGGGCAAAGATGGTAAAGTCCGGCTTTTCAGACCGGAAGAAAATGCCAAACGCCTTCAGCGTTCTGCCAAATACCTTGGAATAGAGGCTCCGTCCACTGAAATGTTCATACAGATGTGCGAAAGAAGCGTTAGGGAGAACATTGAATTTCTGCCGCCATACGGTTCAAGAGCCTCCCTCTACCTTCGCCCGACTCTCATAGGCAGCAATCCTCAACTTGGAGTCCAGTCTTCCAAGGAAAGCACCTTCATCTTGCTTTGTTCTCCAGTAGGAGCTTACACCGGAGGAGTCCTGGAAGCAATTGACGTGGTGATTGCCAGGAATTATGACAGGGCAGCGCCAAACGGAACCGGAGCCTTCAAGGTCGGTGGCAATTACGGAGCATCTCTCGCATCCTTGAACAAGGCTCACGAACTCGGATTCAAGGCTGTTCTCTACCTGGATCCCGCAACCAAGAAATACATAGACGAATTCAATTCATCCAATTTCTTCGCAATCAAGGGCAATACATACATCACCCCTCTATCCACCACCATACTGCCGTCAATTACAAATATGTCTCTTGAGGTTGCCGCGGCAGACCTCGGTATGGAAGTAGAAAGGAGGCCTGTTCCGGTAGAGGAACTGCCTACCTTCGATGAAGTAGGAGAATGCGGTACGGCAGTGGTGATAACACCTGTACACAAACTTGTGGACAAGCCATCGCTAGAATCGGAAGAGGAAACCGTCTATACCTATGGCGACGGTCTTTGCGGGGAAAAGAGCCTGCAGCTGTTCAATTACATCACGGACATCCAGTACGGCGTAAGGGAAGACAAGTTCGGATGGACAAGGGAGGTTGAAATTTAACAGAAGAAGGATGAAGTTTGAACTTACGCACAATGACCCGCAGTCTTCAGCAAGATGCGGACTGATTACCACCGACCACGGGCAAATAGAAACACCTATCTTTATGCCCGTGGGAACGGTAGGTTCGGTCAAAGGCATATATCACCGCGACCTTAAAGAAGATATCGGGGCGGAAATCATTCTCGGAAACACCTACCACCTCTACCTTCGTCCAGGACTGGACATTCTCAAGGCTGCCGGTGGATTGCATAAGTTCGAATCCTGGGACAGGCCTATCCTGACAGACAGCGGCGGCTTTCAGGTCTTTTCGCTCAGTCCTATCAGGAAACTGACAGAGGAAGGCTGCATATTCCGTTCTCATATCGACGGTTCCAAACATCTGTTCACTCCCGAAAACAACATGGATACCCAGAGAATCATCGGCGCAGACATAATGATGGCTCTGGATGAATGTTGTCCCGGGGATGCGTCCTTCGAATATGCCAGGAAGTCACTCCAGCTCACGAAGAAATGGCTGGAGAGGTGCATCAGGCATTTCGACAGCACGGAGCCTCTTTACGGCTATTCCCAGACGCTGTTCCCGATTGTACAGGGCTGCGTCTATCCGGACCTGCGCAAGGAAGCTGTCGAACACGCCGCCTCCTTTGACAGGGAAGGATATGCAATCGGAGGGCTTGCAGTCGGTGAGCCTACTGAAAAGATGTATGAGATGCTGGAGCTTGTCTGTCCTATTCTCCCGAAAGACAAACCGAGATACCTTATGGGAGTAGGCACTCCGGCCAACCTGCTGGAAGGCATCGCAAGAGGTGTGGATATGTTCGATTGCGTAATGCCTACCCGCAACGGGCGAAACGGAATGCTGTTCACCTGGGACGGAATCATCAATATGAAAAACAAGAAATGGGCGGACGACTTCTCCCCGCTGGATCCGAAAGGAACCTCATTTGTCGACCGGACATATACCAAAGCATATCTGAGGCATCTTTTCGTAGCTGGTGAACTGTTTGCCGGTCAGATTGCCTCCGAGCACAACCTGGCCTTCTATCTGGACCTGGTGCGTCAGGCCCGCCTGCACATCAGGAAAGGAGATTTCAAGGCCTGGAAAGACGAAACTGTAACAAAGATAATGACAAGACTGTAACGGTATGATTGACTTTAGACCGAAGAAACTCGATGTTTACATTTTCAGGAAGTTTATGACGACTTTCTTCGTTGCTTTGCTTCTGATCATCGGCATCGTCATAATCTTCGACATTAGTGAAAAAATCGACAAATTTGTCAGCCATGAAGCTCCGCTGAAGGCCATCATTTTCGACTATTATATAAACTTCATACCATACTTCATCAATATGTTCAGCCCGCTGTTCGTATTCATTACGGTGATTTTCTTCACGTCCAAGATGGCGGCTGACTCAGAAATCATAGCCATTCTTTCCTGTGGCATCAGTTTCCACCGGATGATGGTGCCATATCTTGTGGCCGCAAGCCTGATTGCCGGTCTGTCCCTCTGCCTGAACCTGTTCGTGATTCCGGATGCCAACAAGACAAGGATAGAATTCGAGGGAAAATATATCAAGAACAAGACAACGAGCGTAGGCAGGAACGTCCACTATCAGATTGCTCCGGGAGAATTTGTCTATGCCGAATCATTCAGTTCCTGGAACAACACGGCCTACAAATTCACCCTGGAAAAGATAGAAGACAACAAAATAGTCTCGAAACTTTCCGCAGAAACAGCAGTCTATGACACCCTGAGCGGGAAATGGAGGCTGAAGAAATATTTCCTCAGGACCTTCAACGAAGACCTGACCGACAATATCAAAAGCGGCAAGCAGATTGACACGACACTGGCCCTGACTGTCAATGATTTCTACCGCACAGAAAAGACTGTGGAAACGATGAACTACAGAAAACTGGAAGAACTCATCGCGACACAAAAGATGAGGGGTGACGCCGATGTAAAATATGCCCTTATTGAGAAGCACACAAGGTTTGCGCTGCCATTCTCGGCCTTCATCCTCACGATAATGGGCGTCGCTCTGTCATCCAAGAAAAGGCGCGGGGGAATAGGATGGAACATAGGAATAGGTATAGCCCTGGCCTTTACCTACATCCTGTTCCTGAGGTTCAGCCAGATGTTCGTGCACACGGGAGTGATGCCTCCGGGATTGGCCCTGTGGGTACCTAACATCCTGTATGTCTTCATCGCGGGATTCCTCTACAAGATAGCTCCTAAGTAAAACAACATAAACGAATACCAATATGAACAAAGCAATCAGATTCAGGCTAATTGTGATGAATGTCATCCAATGGGCCGTGTGGGGAGCATACCTCACCTCGATGGGTTCCTATCTTGCATCGGTAGGACTGAGCACCAGGATTGGGATATTCTACGCAATGCAGGGTATCGTATCCATCTTTATGCCTACTTTAATGGGAATTGTCGCCGACCATAAAATACCTGCACAGAGGCTTCTGGGCATTTGCCACGGAATTGCAGGCGCGGCAATGCTAGGAGCGGGACTGTATGGAATGTCAGCCGGAGCGAACGTTTCCTTCGCGATGCTGTTCTCACTCTATTCCATCAGCGTAGCCTTCTATATGCCGACTATTGCCCTTTCAAACTCTGTAGCTTACAAGATTCTTGAGCAAAACGGTTATGATTCAGTGAAAGCCTTCCCGCCTATCAGGGTATTCGGCACAGTAGGTTTCATCTGCGCAATGCTTTTCGTAAACTTTATGAAAGATGGCAACGGAGTAGCCTTCCAGTATAGCTACAACCAGTTCCTCACCTCCGGAATATGCGGCCTTGCGATGTTCCTCTACTGCTTCACTCTTCCAAATTGCCCTTGCATCAAGGAGGAAGAAGGAGGCAAGGCTACATTTGCAGAGCGTTTCGGCCTCAACGCCTTCAAACTATTCAAGGACAGGAATATGGCTACATTCTTCATTTTCTCAATGCTGCTGGGTGTTGCGCTCCAGATTACAAACGGCTTTGCCAATCCTTTCATCACACACTTCACCCAGGTTCCTGAATTTGCTGACACCTGGGGTGCAAGAAATGCAAATGCGCTCATCTCCATTTCGCAGGTTTCAGAGACCCTCGGCATCCTGCTGATTCCGATTGCAATGAAACTTTTCGGTATCAAGAAAGTTATGCTTATAGCAATGTTTGCCTGGGTATTCCGCTTCGGACTCTTCGGAGCCGGTGACACGGGAAGCGGCGTCTGGATGCTCATCATTTCGATGATTGTATATGGAGTTGCCTTCGACTTCTTCAACATTTCCGGTTCACTCTATGTCAATATGAGAACCAGCGAAAAGATCAGCAACAGTGCACAGGGTCTATTCATGCTGATGACCAACGGAATCGGCGCCACCATAGGAACGCTCAGCGCACAGGCTGTAGTAAACCATTTCGTTTATAATGCCGAGACTCCGAACTGGAGCGCAGCCTGGTATACTTTTGCAGCCTATGCGCTGGTCGTCGCAATACTTTTCATCATCTTCTTCAAACAGCCGAAGAATCCTGAAGAAAAGGTCGCATAATATCCTATTTGTTTATTACAGGACGTAATACGAAACTGAAATCATATTCCTGGGGAAGCGCTCTGTACTCCTTGCGAGGCCATGCTCCCCAGGAATTTACGCATCCTACACCAGTGTGTACAAGGTCAATGCTAACGCAAGTTTTGCCGAGAGACCTCTGATTTTCGAAGGCAAGCGGTTTGAGTTCAAGAGAATGAGCCTGGTTGTTGCCGAGAGCCCGAACGTCCATTTCTTCGATGCTGAAAGGAAGTGCAGAGCCGTTGAACGGAGATTTTGAAATGATTTCCAAACCGCTTCCACTGTCATCAAGCAATCTCATCCATTTAAGTTCAGTCCTGGTGCCGGATTCCTGAGGACGGACATATCCATAATGATACTGGTCTTCAACCCTCTGTACATAATGTCCGACCAAGGCTGCGCTGTTTCTGTCAACATAGTTCTCGAAAGGACCATTTCCGAAGTATTCAAATACAGAATACTCACCCGGCATAGTGCACCGCATTCCATAGCGAGGCAGGATTGGGGCCTTTGCGAGATTGCCCGCATCACGAAGCGATTCCACGCACTCTACAGCTCCGTCTCCACGGACAGTCCACTCTAGCGAAACTAAAGCGGCATCTGAGAGAGGCTCGTAAACAACTTTCACCTTAGGCTCTGTCGGGGAATCTTCGATTTCAAAGGAAGCTACCTTGAGGGCAGCATCTCTCCAGAAAGCAAGCTTCTTGTCGAAGCCTGCACCAAGGTCGTTTTCGGTGTATGCTCTTGTGAAACAAGGCTCCATAGGACTCTCCAGAAGCTGTTTTCCAGATATTGAATACCCTGTAAGGAAACCCGTTCTTGAGTTGAATTCCACTTCAAATGGCGTCACATCTCCACCTGAAAACCTGACTAACTCGCCGTCCCAGGAGTATGACACCGACAAGTCACAATCTCCGACATATGATGAAAAGTCTTCTCTCAAGAGAATCTGGTCGTAACTAACACACTCACCGGCTTTGAGAATTCCGTCCTTGCGGTTCAATGTATAATTTACATTTAGATAGATATCACCAACAGCCTCAACTCCGCAAGCCTTTTCAATCTTTTCAAGGTTGAAAGGCAGTTGCACGATGGCCTCGCTTTGCGGAAGTACAACCGGAAGGGCGACTGTTCCGGAAAGAACAGGCTCTCCTGCCACCTCTACGCTCCAGTTAAGGTCATAGCGGGAAAGGTCGATGAAGAAATTCTCATTATATACCTTGATAAGACCATCAGAAAGTAAATTATTCCCATTCAGGGCACTAGTATGGATGCTGCGGTACTGATATGCGACCTCATATGCGTGTGGGTGGAGGCTCCTGTCAGCTGCGATTACACCGTTACAGCAGAATGAATTGTCGGAAGGATCATAATCATTGAAATCGCCACCATACACGAACACGTGGTCAGTTCCGGTCTTGGAAGGGTCTGAAGGCCACCAGAGAGCCTGGTCAACGAAATCCCAGATGAAGCCTCCCTGATAATGAGGATATTTTCTGACAAGATCCCAGTACTCCTTGAAACCGCCCATCGAGTTGCCCATAGCGTGAGCGTATTCACATTGGATAAGAGGCTTGGTCGGATTGTTCTGAAGGTATTTCTCGCAGGCATCATAGTCATAATACATCGGACAGATAATGTCTGAATATTCGGTATTGTTCGGATTTGAATAGTCCACGGCCCTTTCGTAATGGACAGGACGATAAGGGTCCATTTCCTTCACCATATTGTATCCGTCGATGAAATTCTGACCGAAACCAGCCTCGTTGCCAAGACTCCATACGATGATGCTCGGGTGGTTGATATCCCTCTGTACCATCCTGGAGATACGCTCAAGGTGGGCATCACGGTAGATTGGGTTATTTCCAAGTGTTTTTTCGCCATAACCCATACCGTGAGACTCGATATTGGCCTCATCGATGACATAGATTCCATATTTGTCGCAGAGAGAGTACCACAAAGGATCATTCGGATAGTGGCTGGTCCTTACCGCATTGATATTCAATTGCTTCATTATCTGGATATCCCTGATCATATCCTCTTCAGAAACCACATAACCTTTGTAAGGATTGAGCTCGTGACGGTCAACTCCTTTGATAAGCACAGGCTTGCCGTTGACAAGAAGCTGTCCGTCGCAAATTTCAACATCCCGATAGCCAAACGGGACGGATGCCGTCTCTGTAACATTTCCCTTCTTGTCATAGACATCGACATTGAAATAATAGAGATTCGGTTCCTCTGCACTCCAAAGCTTGTACTCTAAAATGCAGAAAGCATTACATCCGTGGTATGTACCGGTTTCCTTGTCAAGATATGGGGTACAATCAAGATTACTAAGCTTTTTAAAATATGGCTTGACTTTGTCTCCAGTTACATACTTATATTCAGAATCAGTTACACACTTATATTCAGAATCAGTTATGGAATAGTGATACCTTGCCACCTCTTTTGAGAAGGTTATGTCATAGTCAATCATACCGTGTCTGTCGGTGATAATGCGGATATTCTCCACCCTGGCCTTTGGCCTTGCCTGCAGATAGATGTCACGGGCGATACCGGTAAAACGGAAGAAATCCTGATCCTCCAGGTAGGTACCGTCACACCAGCGCATTACCTCCAGAGTTATTTCATTCTCTGCTCCAAACTTGACATATTTCGTTATGTCAAAACGAGCCTCCAACTTGCTATCCTCGCTATATCCAGCCTCAATACCATTGATCCAGACACGGACATTGGAGGTGGCTGAGCCAATGTGAAGGATAATGTCCCTATTTTTCAATTCCTTATCAATCAACACCTTACGTCTATATTGCCCAGCATAGTTATCCTTAATTGGAACATAGGGAGGATTATTTTCGAAATGTCCCCTCCAGGCATAACCCACGTTCAAATAAACAGGGACGCCATATCCCTGAAGTTCAAGCATACCGGGAACCTGAATATTGTCCCAATCCTCGCACGGGGCATCTATATAGCCACATTGCTGGTCTTCAAGATAATAGAATTTGAACTTCCATTCACCGGCAAGATCAATTTTAGGATCATCGGTCTGCAAGGTGGCTGTCATAGGCAAGCGGTTAACCTGATTTACCGCCGGGTTCTGCCAGCAAGGGTTGTCATCTGCCCTGACGGATGATGAAATGGCCAGCAGAGCCAGAGAAAAGAGGCTGAATATTACATTCTTCATAATACTGGTTGTTTAGATAGGGTTATTATATGATTTGATAGTCTTCTGAAAGCATCCATCCTTGTCTTCCGTCTGACAATTCAATATTGCTCCAGCTCCCGACCTGGTCGATAACTCTCACCTTCGTACCCTCGTGAAGGATGAACAGGTCCTTTGCGGAGCCTTCCGACGGAGAACTTTTCACGGAAATCACCGGCCTTGTAATCACGGCATAGTCTTCCCTTAAGTTTTCGTTCCTCAGCCATATGGAGAAGGTCAAGGAAAAAACTCCCAGCAGCAGAGTCACCAGAGCCGTGAAGAAACCCGCCCTGCGCGAAGAGGCTGTGCTGCCAAGAATGAACAGCAATCCGAGGGCAAGGGTGGCGGCCAAGAAAAAGACAAAAAGCCAAGCCCAGGCATTTGAATCCATTAGATTGGCAATGTTTCTAGCCCATACCTTAAGGATGAATTCCGGGACAGGGTCAATCTTGTCCTGAATCATCTCGTTGGCAATCGCAAGATTGTACTTCGCATCAGAATATGACGGCGACAATTTCAATGCTCTTTCATAGTTGACAATGGCCTCTGCAATATTCTGCTGCTTGAAATAAGCGTTGCCCAGATTACAGTACAGGGATGCCGATTCCAAAGAAAGGTCACGTATAGCTTCATAATTTGCGGAAGCATCCTCCCATCTTCCCTCTGCATAGGCCCTGTTGCCTTCCGTCCAAAGAGAATCAGCAAGGGAAGCATTGTCGGCAGCTTTTCCAGAAAGAGGGGCAAGACTCAGCAATGCCACAAGAATCAAGGTCCCTCCAGTAGCATTCGAATGTTTCTTTGATTTCATACTTGAATCTATTGATGATATCACCTCCAGGGCTGCTCGGTAGTGGTTGTCCATTTCCTGATGTCCACCGGACGGAGAATAACGAGCGAACTCACAAGCGTCAAGAACGGAAAGGAAAGCATCCGTATGCTCCGAAGGGACTCCTCCTGCAGTGAGAGCCTCCGCAATATTGTCCTTGGAAAGTTCTGCAACAGGAATGTTGAGTTTGTCTGAGATGAAACCGAGAAGGGCTTTGTGCAATTCCTCATAAAATGCAGTATAAAGGTCCTGCTTCAAGAATGACTCAGCCTGGCGCAGACGCCTCATGGCCATCTTGGTAGCCTTCCTGTTTCTTGCTCCGACAACATCCAGGCGTCTCTGGGCAAGTTTCCTGAATGCTGCCCAGGACAACAAGGCAAGCAAAATGACAAGGGCGATGGATACATAGAAAACAGGGCGGGTGATTACAAAACTATCCTTCTTGCTGAAACCTGCATTCTTCGTATCTATATATCTGATATCGCTGCCCAGAGTCTTCACATCCTTGCGTACAACTCCCGGAACTGACACTGAGGAATTATCCGCATCATCAGATTTCTCCACGTGAACAGGTAGCGGCTGGGTCTGAAGGGTTACATATTTGCCGGAATTGATGTCATAATATGTATATTGTATCGGTTCCAATACAAAATCTCCGTGGCTGCGTGGGATGAAAGGATATTCGAAATATTTCGAGCCGGCCAGACCACCCTTCTCAACCTTTTCTGATACCTTTGTATCATAGGTTTCCATATCAGGTGGGAAGGAAATCTTAGGTTCTCCCAGAAGCGACACATTGCCTTTTCCCGAAATCGTTACAAGCACGGATGCGGCCTCGTGAGTCTTAAGACTGTCCTTGCTGAGTTTAGCGCTAATACTGAATGAGCCGACTCCTCCTGCAAATGAAGCCGGAGCTCCAGCAGGTAGGGCAGAAACGTGAATATCGACCGGTTTGGTTGACACCTTCCTGCGGACTGTCCTGTAGTCATCGAAGAAGCCATCGAAGATACTGGACCCGCCTGAAGACACTCTCACATTTACAAGACAGGTAAGGTCTGCAGAGCCGATGGTTATCGTACCTTTCTGCTGGGGAATCAAAACATATTTCCTCAACAAAGCAGAGTTGTATATCCTTCCGTCAAGAGTTTCACGGGAAAATTCGATGTTGGTGGGAGCTTCCAGTTCCTGACTCCAGAATCCATTGAAAGTAGGGAAATTAGCGCTTTCAAAGCCTGTAATGTTGGCTCTCTGGTAAAGTTTTACAGTTGCGATTATCGGTTCGCCCACTACAACATTGGACCTGTTGACCTCCAACCTGAGAAAGATATCCTGGTCATTGCCAGAATCTTCCTGTCTGGAGGATGCCCTCCCTGACTGGGTTTGGGAACCGGAAGACTGGCCTGAGGATTGGGACGCTCCTCCGGATACCACTTCTACGCTTACTGCTGCGGATCTGATGGTATTTCCCTTAACCTTTGCGGTGGCTGGAGCAAGGGTAAACGTACCCTGCCGGATAGGTTTCAGGACATAGGTAAAAGTAGTCTGGACGGAACGTGTAGTCTTTCCGTTGATGATGGATACGCTGGTGGAGGTACCTTGCTGAGGTCCCCAGAGCAGTTGAAAATCATTACTTTCCTCCCAGTTGAAGTCAGTAGCCTTGTGCTCGCCTTCAATGATGAAGGTGACATTGAACTGTTCGTCCTGTGCCACCACCTTGTGTGTCTCCACACGGATCTCAGTCTGCGCAAAAGAGAGGGCCGGCAAAAATGCCAGCAGCAATGCAAAGAGTCTATGCCTGATTTTAGCTATCTTGTTCATCTTACCAATTTTTCTCCTTCTGTCTTGATTTCAGGGCCTGGGCCTTTTGTTTATTTACCTTGTCCTGAGTTTGTTTTTCCTTTGCCTGAATGGCCTGCAGCATCTGTTGAGCGGCCTGTGGGGATATCTTCGGCTGGTTGCTCTGCTGATTGTTCTGCTGATTCTGGTCCTTATTGTTCTGTTGGTCGTTATTCTGGTTGTCCTGATTATCTTGGTTATCTTGATTGTCGTTCTGCTGGTCTTGGTTTTGATCCTTGTTTTGATCCTTGTTTTGATCCTTGTTTTGATCTTTGTTCTGGTCCTGGTTTTGGTCCTGGTTGTTCTGCTGTTGATTCTGCTGTTGTTCCAGCTTGCTCTTGGCATATATATAATTTTCCTTGGCCTGAATATCCCCCGGATTCTCCAGCAGTGATTTCTTGAAAGCATCTACAGCGGCCTGCCAGTCCTCTTTAGCCAAAGCTATATCTCCCTGATTGAAATGAAAATCACTGCCATTTCCTTTGACGACGGCACTTTCCTCCACTTCCTTCTTCGAAATGATATTCCAGGCAGATTCAGCATCCCCCATTTTATAGAGAGTATTTGCCAGATTATAGTTTCCTGCCACGGACAAGGAATCCTTCACAAGAGCCTTCCTGTAATCTATCTCCGCCTCCTTATAATTTTCCTTGCGAAAATCCCGATTTCCACTCCTAACCTCCCTGCGGTCCGGCTGAGCCGCAGAATCCAAGGATGGCACCAAAAGTAATGACGCCATCACTGCAAAAAATATATTCCTGAACCTGAACATAGGAAATATCATCTTTGAAACAAATGCCTTTTTGAACGACGCTCACCCACAAGCATTTCCACCACGAAAAACAACAAAGCGATGGCAAGGAAACTTGCGAACTGTTCGTCATATTCTTCGAATACGATGGAATTGAACTCTTCGTCATCCATCTTTCTTATATCCTCAATTATTGGATTGAGACCGAATTCGTTGTTTCCGGCCCTGACATACAATCCCCCTCCGGCAGATGCTACATCCCTGAGGACGGCTTCATCCAACCTTGTGACCACTATATTCCCATCTTTGTCCTTCATCAACTCGCCACCCACCGGGATAGGCTTGCCTTCCGGAGAGCCGACACCTATCGTATAGACTTTCACACCCAACTGAGCGGCCTGGGATGCAGCCTGGACAGGGTCGTCTTCATGATTCTCACCATCCGTAATCACAATCACAGCACGACTCTTTTCACTCTGAGCGCTGAAACTCTTTACCGCTGTATTGATGGCCTCTCCTATCGCGGTTCCCTGAATGGTCACCGACTCGGTGGATATGGAACTCAGGAACATCTTGGCGGACACATAATCAGTCGTAATCGGAAGCTGGACAAAGGAATTGCCGGCAAAGACCACCAGACCTATCCTATCATCACGGAGCTTGTCCACAAGACGGCTGATGGCCAGTTTTGCCCTTTCAAGCCTATTGGGAGAATAATCCTCCGCCAACATCGAATTCGAGACATCCAGAACAATCATTATCTCTGCTCCCCTTGTCTTGTGCTCCTTGAGTTTTGCTCCAATCTGCGGTCTGGAAAGGCCTATCACCAAAAAGAAGAAACCAATGGAGAACAAGGTCAGCCTTACCCAGGTCTTGGCTCTGGAATAAGATGGCATAAGAAGAGAAACCAGCCTTTCATCACCCATTTTCCTAATCCTGCGTCTTCTGAGCGACAGCACAAGGGCCTGTAAGATGAAGAATACCGGTATCAGAAATATCAGTAACAGATATGTCGGTTGCGCAAAATTTATCATAATTATCCCCTCCTATGGCAAACGTCTGATTACAAACCAATTGAGCACCAACTCAAGCAACAGAGCCAGCAAGGCCGCCAGAGCATAGCGGGTGAAGAGTTCCTTATACACAGGGAAGCTGTCCACGGTAGTGCGGGCTTTCTCCATCTTGTTGATTTCACTGTAGATGGATGCCAGCTTTGTGTTGTCAGTAGCCCTGAAATAACGACCTCCTGTTCCTTCGGCTATCTCCGTAAGGAGTTTTTCATCTATCTCCACCTTCACATTCTGGACATCAACACCCCAAGGAGTCATCACAGGATAAGGAGCCATTCCCTCCTTGCCAACACCTATGGTGTAAACTCTTATCCCATAAGTCTTTGCAATTTCAGCAGCCATCTGTGGAGAAATCTCTCCACGATTGTTGACACCATCGGTAAGCAAGATTACAACCCGGCTTTTGGCATCTGAATCCTTCATTCTGGCGACTGCTGTTGCAAGTCCGTTGCCAATCGCCGTGCCATCCTCGATGATATCGGTCTGGACTTCCTTCATCATATTGATAAGAGTTGCCCTGTCCGTAGTCAGCGGACATTGGGTAAAACTTTCTCCGGCGAAGACAACGATTCCCATCCTGTCGGAAGGGCGCTGGGCTATGAACTCGATTGCAATGTCCTTGGATGCGGAAATCCTGTCAGGGGTGAGGTCCCTTGCAAGCATACTGGTGGAAACGTCCATCGCAAAAACGATGTCAATACCCTCTGTATCAATCTTTTCCATCTGTTGCGAAGACCGTGGACGGGCTATTGCCAGCACAATCATCACCAGAGCAAAAATCCTCAAAGCAAAAGGAATGTGGCGCACGATGCCCATTATTCCGCAACCTGTCTTTGCCCAAGGATAGAGGACGGACACCCTCATATGGGGGCGCCGGAAGAGTTCAAGATATACATAATGCAATACCATCAACACCGGTATTGCCATCAGCCACAATAGTTTAGGATATTCAAAAAACATATTCTCCCTCCCTACCTTTTCGATTCAACCTCCGCTTCCAGTTCTGCCTGATATGTCCCGGTGACAAACCTGACGGCAGTCGGAACCGCTGAAGCATTTTCCTGATCCGATGCAACGTGTTTGGCAAACTTGACAAAATCGGCCCTTTCGAAAAGTTCTTCAGCCTGACTTACAAGCTCTTTAGGCGCATCCGTATCCTGCATTCTGTCAAAGATCTCTGCCGTAGTCATTTCAACAGCACTGATTCCATAGCGGTTTGCAATATACTCCCTGAGAACATCAGTAATACCAGAATAGAACGCCTTCTGTTTCTGCGGTTCCCACATTTTCTCAGAACGGAATCGCTCAAGCTTGCGCAAGGCGATGATATGGGCGGGTTCCGCAGCCACCCTTCCGGCAGCCTTCCTGCGGTGACGTAATATCAGCACGACCACCAGGGCAATCAGGCCCGCCACACCCAGAGCTAGCGCCAGATACGGAGCTATCTCCCTGAATGTTACCGGATAACGAATCTGAGCCTTGATATCGTGAGGCTTAAAGGTAGCGGTATCTATCGGGATGGTCTTTACATCCATCACCATCGGATCGAAGACCAAGGTGTCAGCCCTGCCCCCAGTCATCCTGGCAACCATCACAGGCGGAAGCTGGTATTCTCCTTCTTCAAAGGAAGTCAGGGTTACATAGGCCTTGATATCATAACTTGACGGCTGTCCCTTGCGTCCTTTCTTTGTCTTGAGAGTATCCATTTTCCATGGAGCCACCATTTCAACGCCCTCTCCGAAAACCTTGCTCCAGTCCGGGAAAGCCAAAGAGGTTCCCTCGCTGACCTGCTTCAACTCGACACCATACCTCAACTGATCGGCAATAAGGACGGAATCCCTTTCCTGAACCTGCTCCAGAAAAGCCTTTTCACGCCCATCCTCGCCACGGGCCTTCGCACAGAAAAGCCCGAAGATGACAGTCACCAACAATAAAGCATATGGATATTTATGCATAATCATCTGTTTTTGAATAAGGAGAGCAGCCCCTGCACATAGTCCTGATCAGCACCTATGCTCACCCTGTCCACATTATACTTCATAAAAAGCCTCCCGCTGCACTGTTCCATATTCTCGAACCAGTCTGAATAAGCCTTCCTCATCTTCTTGTCAGAAGTGTTTACCCAGGCGGTCCTTCCCGTTTCAGAATCCTTCACGTTCACGAGTCCCACATCAGGAAGCGACCTCTCCAAATTATCATATACCTCGATTACCGACAGATCGTGCCTTCCCGCTGCAACCTTGAGCGCTTCCTCATAGCGAGGAGTCCCGTCCGGATTCACATCCAGCATATCAGAAAGCAGGAATGCCGTACACTTCTTCTTGATGGCATTGGTCAGATAACGCAACGCCTCAGAAATATTGGTCCCGTCCACCTGAGGCTCATACTCGATGATTTCACGGATAATGTGGAGCAGATGGGTTCTGCCCTTTTTGGGAGGGATGAATTTCTCCACCTTTTCACTGAAGAACAAGGCGCCAACCTTGTCATTGTTCAGGATGGCTGAAAAAGAAAGTACAGCGGCAATCTCTGCCAGGACATCCCTTCTCAAGGCCCCGGAAGTACCGAACAGCCTTGAACGGCTCACGTCAACCAGCAATACGACTGTCAGTTCCCTTTCCTCCTCAAAAACCTTGACATAGGGTGAATTCAAACGGGCGGTAACATTCCAGTCCATATTCCGGACATCGTCACCCCATTGATATTCACGCACTTCACTGAACGCCATTCCCCTACCCTTGAAGGCAGAATGGTATTCACCTGCAAAAATCTGATGGGACAGGGCCTTGGTCTTTATTTCAATCTTCCTGACCTTTTTCAACAGATCGTTTGCCGAAATGCTCTTATCCGACTCTCTGACCATTATGGAACTTCTACTGCGTTGATGATTTCGGAAATTATCTGGTCAGCCGTCATATTTTCGGCCTCTGCTTCATAAGTGAGTCCGATTCTGTGACGAAGCACCTCGTAGCAAACGGCCCGGACATCCTCAGGGATGACATATCCCCTCCTCTTGATGAAGGCATAGGCCTTCGAAGCCATCGCAAGAGAAATGCTGGCACGAGGGGAAGCGCCATAGGAAATCATCGGAGCGACACTCTCCAGGTTATATTCTTTCGGAGTACGGGTTGCATAGACGATGTCAACGATATATTTTTCAATCTTCTCATCCATATAGACTTCCCTTACAACCTTGCGGGCACGGACAATGTCCTCCGGCTTGAGAACAGGCGATGCCTTTGGAAATTCACCTGTGTTGTTCATCCGGATGATCTGGCGTTCCTCCTCCTTTTTCGGATAGGTCACAACCACCTTGAGCATAAAACGGTCCAGCTGGGCCTCAGGAAGAGGATAGGTACCTTCCTGCTCAATCGGGTTCTGGGTTGCCATCACCAGGAATGGCTCAGGCAGGCGGAAGGTCTCCTCTCCGATGGTCACTTGCCTTTCCTGCATCGCTTCCAGAAGGGCAGACTGCACCTTTGCCGGAGAACGGTTTATTTCGTCCGCAAGAACGAAATTGGCGAAGACAGGACCCTTCTTAATCTGGAACTGCTCTGTCTTCTGCGAATATATCATCGTACCGATGACATCAGCAGGAAGCAGGTCCGGTGTAAACTGAATACGGTTGAATTTGGAATCCACTGCCTGGGCAAGAGTATTGATGGCCAGAGTCTTGGCTAGTCCCGGCACACCTTCCAGAAGGATGTGGCCGTCTGCCAACAGACCTATGAGCAGGTTTTCCACAAGATGTTTCTGACCGACGATGACCTTGTTCATCTCCATTGTGAGGATGTCAACGAATGAGCTTTCCATCTGAATACGGTCATTCAATTCTTTAATGTTTATGCTGTCCATAAATATGTTTTTGATATTTTTGCAAATAAATCACAAATTTACTCAATATTAGCTTTCAATCAACGACTATGCGATATAAATTGACATTATCTTATGACGGCGGAAAACTCTGTGGATGGCAGGTTCAGAACAACGCCCGTTCCGTGCAGGGAGAAATCGAAAATGCTCTGAAGATTCTCTTGGGAAACGAGGTAGCCGTCACCGGAGCCGGAAGAACCGACACAGGGGTAAATGCAATAGGTTATGTCGCACATTTTTCGTTTCCTTCGGAACTTCCTATGGAAACGGCGCAACTTTGCTACAAATTAAATGCCATCCTACCCAAAGAAGTTATAATCCACGCAATAGATGTAGTCGATGATGACTTCCATGCCAGGTTCGATGCCACGAGCCGGGAATACCACTATTTCGTTCACCTCAAGAAGGACCCTTTCTGCGAAAAATACTCATACAGGTGCCGCACAGCCCTTGATGTCGAATCAATGAACAAGGCCGCCCGCTACCTGAGAGGGACTCACGATTTCAGCTGTTTCGAAAAGGTAGGAGGCAACAACAAGACATCAATCTGCACGGTGACTGAGGCAACTTGGGAAGAATATGTCCCTACACATTGCTCGATGATGGGATATCCCTGCGAAAAAGGCGATTATCTTGTATTCAGAATCCGCGCTGACCGCTTTCTGAGGAATATGGTCAGGGCCATAGTGGGTTCGATGTTAGAGGTAGGCAAAGGAAAAAAATCACCGGAGTGGTTTGACTCACTCATAAAGGACGGATGCCGGTCGGATGCCGGAGCGTCAGTGCCGGGGAATGCCCTTTTCTTCAGTGGAGCGGTCTATAAGGCTGCAAAATAAATTTCATTAATTATGTTTTTTTGCATATTTTTGCACGATTTAACTAACTGATGGAAATTATGCTCTTTAACCTTCTTCAGACAGCCGCTGATACGGCACAAGCGCTGACACAGGCGGTTCCTGTGCAGCAGGAAATGAAACTGTCACTAATCGACCTGGCAGTCAAGGGAGGATGGCTTATGGCCGTACTCCTCTTGTTGTCCATAGTCGCAATTTATATTTTCGGAAGCAAGTGGTGGATGATCCGCAAGGCTGCCAAAGTGGACAAACATTTTATGGACGACATCCACGACCTCATCCACGACGGGAAAATCAAATCCGCAATGGACTTGTGCGGGAAGTATGACTCCCCTGTCGCACGTCTGGTTGAAAAAGGTCTTGAAAGGATAGGAAGACCGCTTCAGGATATCCAGACAGCCGTTGAAAACACCGGCAACGTAGAAGTTGCAAGGCTGGAGAAGGGACTGCCGATGCTCGCCACCATAGCCGGAGGCGCCCCTATGATTGGATTTCTTGGTACCGTGACAGGTATGATTCAGGCTTTCTTCAGAATGTCCACCGCGGGCAACAACATTGACATCACCCTACTCTCCGGAGGCATATATGAGGCAATGGTTACGACTGTGGGAGGTCTCTTTGTCGGAATTATCGCCTATTTCGGCTATAACTTCCTCACTTCGCAGATTTCCAACGTGGTGTTCAAGATGGAAAGCACCACGATAGAGTTCATCGATATGCTCAACGAGCCTTCTGAAAAATAACGGGAAATGGCAATCAAGAGAACAACAAAGGTAGATTCAGGTTTCTCGATGTCCTCAATGACGGACATCGTGTTCCTGCTTCTTATCTTCTTTCTGGTCACATCGACGCTCATCAATCCCAACGCCCTGAAGCTTCTGCTTCCCAAGAGCACGGGACAGGTCAGCGCAAAGGCCACGGTGAGTGTATCCATCAAGCACTGGAAGGAGAGTAACACCTTCAGCTACCACATCAATGGAAATGTCACCCCGGTCAGATTCGACCAGGTGGAGGATGAACTGATAGAATTGCTGCAGACCGAGGAGGACCCGACCTTCTCCATCTATGCTGACGAGACCGTGCCCATCGGTGAGGTGGTCAAGGTAATGAACATAGCCAAGAGGAATCACTACAAGGTCATAATGGCCACATCACCGGAATAGGAAATGTCACAACAAGGGGAATATTTGAGAACAAGACAGCAGCAGGTCAGGAACTCCAAGATAGGTGGAGGCGTCCTGACCGTTGTCGTCAATTCTGCTCTTGTCTCCTTTTGTTGTTTGACCGGTTTTACCTATTTGGACCCGCCGCCACCTGAGCAGGAGGAGATTCTCATAGAGTTTGAAAGAGAGGAGAATGAGCCTGTCCGTCAAATCTGGAATGGCACTGCTCCCAAAGTTGAGGAACCCGACAGAACAAAGCCAATCGAACTGGTGAAGCAGTCCGAAGGAATTGCGGAAGGAACCCGGGAGAATCTGGCTCAGGAGTCGGATGTGGATGACTTTGGAGATGTGGAGACTGTCAAGCCTGCTGAAAAGGAGATAGACAGAAGATCCCTGTTCAGGAATCCGAACAACAAATCCGACAAGGATACGCTTGCTCCACAGACAGGTAAGATAAGCGAGGATGTCTCTGCAGGGCATCCGAAGGGCAACACTACAAGTGGGAAGACCACCGGAGCTCCTAATGCCAGACTCAAAGGCAGGAGTGTCAACGGAACTCTGCCGAGGCCTAACTATTCTGTCCAGGAGTCAGGCAAGGTAGTTGTAAAGATATGGGTTGACAATTACGGCAACGTACAGAAAGCCGTGGCGGGAGCGGAAGGAAGCACCGTTACGGACAAGAACCTGTGGAATGCTGCCAGGAAGGCGGCGCTCGGAGCGCATTTCAATATGGATGCCGATGCTCCGGCCCTGCAGGAAGGCACGATAACATACATATTCAAATTGGATTGATATACCGGAACTGCCGTGAGGCGGAAACGGAGATTTTATTAACTTTATAATATTGCCTGAAAGGCACAGAAAAATGGAAGACTTTAGAAGAGGCGGCAATGGCCGCAGAACAGAAGGCCGTAGCGATTACGGCGCACAGGGTTCCGAAAGGAAATCATCAGGGGAGCGCAAATTCGGTTCAAGACCGAGGATTTCCCGTTCGGCAGAAAGAACTTATTCACCTGTGGACAGACCAAGAAAGCCATATGGTGAAAGAAGCTACAGAAGCGACTCAGAACAGAGACGCGCATCAAGTGACAGGCCGAGGAGGCCTTATGGTGACAGACCATATTCAGACAGGCCACGTACAGAAAGGGCACATTCAGAAAGGGCACATTCAGACAGACCGCACACTGACAGACCATATTCAGAAAGACCATATTCTTCGAGAGGCAACTCCGACAGACCAAGAAGGTCATTCGGTGACAGACCATATGGAGAGGACAGGCCAAGAAGGCAGTTCTCCGACAGACCGGCAAAGCCGTTTTCCGGCAGAGGTCAGTCCAGACCGGGCAAGACAGGAAAATTCCGCAAGAAGGAGGATTTCAGTTTCTTCCGCGATGAGGACCAGAGCGGAATCGGCAGGATGATAGAGCGCAGACCAGTTGTGGAAAGCTCCAACTTCTCAGACAATGATATGATTTCCATTCCGGTAAAGGAAGAAGTCAGACTCAATAAATTTATCGCAAATTCCGGAATCTGCTCACGCAGGGAGGCTGACAACTTCATCCTCGCAGGCGTAGTTACGGTCAACGGAGAAGTGGTTACTGAACTTGGCACCAAGATAAACATCACTACCGATGACGTCAGATTCAACGGCGAAAGGGTTAAAGGAGAAGCAAAAGTTTACATCGTGATGAACAAGCCTAAAGGATATGTCACGACCTCCAGCGACCCGCACGCGGAGAAAACCGTAATGGATCTTCTCAAAGGATGTCCGTCAAGGGTATTCCCGGTAGGCCGTCTCGACAAGAATACCACAGGAGTATTGATGTTCACCAACGATGGCGAAATTGCGGAGAAGCTCACCCACCCGTCATACGACAAAAAGAAAATCTACCAGGTTTCCCTCGACAACAAGCTCAAGGGAGAGGACTATGACAAGATTCTCAGCGGAGTGGAACTAACTGATGGAGTCATAGCTGCCGATGCCCTTGAATACATCGAAGATGATGACCATCGCAAGATAGGCATTGAGATTCATTCCGGAAAGAACCGCATCGTAAGAAGGATATTCGAGTCCCTCGGCTATGAGGTCAAGGCTCTTGACAGAGTATATTTTGCCGGACTTACCAAGAAAGGCATCAAAAGAGGTGGCTGGAGATACCTCACAGAAGGTGAAATCAACCTCCTTAAGATGGGAGCATATCTTTAATATATGAACGGTAGTCAAAACAAGCATAAAGCCGGATTTGTCAACATCATCGGGAACCCGAATGTTGGCAAATCTACGCTTATGAATGCCCTCGTTGGCGAGAAACTGTCGATTGTCACAGCCAAGGCCCAGACAACCAGACACAGGATAATGGGCATAGTCAACGGCGAAAACTGGCAGATTGTCTATTCCGACACTCCCGGCATTCTGAAGCCGAACTATAGGCTCCAGCAAAGTATGATGAACTTCGTCGATACTGCAATCGGCGATGCCGACATCATCCTCTATGTGACGGACACCATTGAAAAGGGGGACAAGAATGAGGAATACATATCCAAGCTCAAGGATATCGAATGTCCTGTTATATTGATAATCAACAAGATAGACATCAGCACCCAGGAAAAGGTAATGGAACTTATGAAATGGTGGCAGGAGCAACTTCCAAAGGCCATCATCTATCCGGCATCCGCCCAGGAAAAATTCAATCTTGAAAACATTCTGGATGCTGTGGTTCAGAACCTCCCGGTTGCCCCGCCCTGGTATGACAAGGATGTGTTCACCGACAAGAATCTCCGTTTCTTCGCTTCCGAAATCGTAAGGGAGAAGATTTTCCTTAACACGAAGGAGGAGGTGCCTTATTGCTGCCAGGTGGAAATAGAGCAGTTCAAGGAAGGCTCTGAGAGATACGACATAAGCGGTGTCATCTATGTGATGAGGGACAGCCAGAAAGGCATCCTCATCGGGAAAGGAGGCTCCACCCTGAAGAAGATAGGGACTGAGGCCAGGATTGAGATGGAAGACTTTTTCCAGAAGAAGGTTTTCCTCAAATTGTTTGTCAAAGTGGATCCGGATTGGAGGGAAAGCAAGAAAGAGTTGAGGAAATTCGGATACGAATATTAAAATAAGGTAGTTATATGAGCATTGACGACGAGATGCTTCTTCCGGAGGAGTCCGGGGAACAGATTCAGGAAAATGAAGAAATCGTGGAGACGACTCCCGGTAAATTTGACAGGCTGCTTGGAGAAAATAGCCGTAAATTCAAATTGTCCGGAATGTTCAAGGATTGGTTCCTGGACTATTCTTCCTATGTAATCCTATACAGGGCCGTTCCACACATAGTGGACGGTCTTAAACCTGTGCAAAGGAGGGTTCTGCACGCTATGTGGAGAATCGACGACGGACGCTACACGAAGGTTGCGAACATTGTCGGACAGGCCATGCAATTTCACCCGCACGGAGACCAGTCCATACTTGGTGCCCTTGTTCAATTGGGACAGAAGAACTACCTGATAGATATGCAGGGAAACTGGGGAAACATACTCACGGGTGACTCCAATGCTGCTCCTCGTTACATTGAGGCAAGGCTCAGCAAGTTCGCCAAAGAGGTTGTTTTCAACCCTAAAACCACATCCTGGATGACGTCATATGATGGCAGGAACCAGGAACCGGTGGAACTACCTATCAAATTCCCGTTGCTGCTGGCCCAGGGAGCAGACGGCATTGCGGTAGGTCTGGCATCAAAAATCCTCCCGCACAACTTCAACGAACTCATCGATGCATCCATAGCCATTCTCGAGGGCAAGGATTTCGAGATCTATCCAGACTTCCCGACCGGGGGCTTCGCTGATTGCTCAAAATATATGAAAGGTCAGAGGGGAGGAGTCGTAAAGGTTAGGGCAAAAATCGAGAAAATTGACAAGAACACTTTGGCTATCAAGGAAATACCATATGGAAAAACTACCCATATGATAATTGATTCCATCCTCAAAGCCAAGGACAAGGGCAAGATTAAGATAAAGAAAATCGATGACCTTACCACCGACAAGGTAGATATCCTCATCCACCTGCCGAACGACGTGTCACCGGACAAGACCATCGATGCGCTCTATGCCTTTACCGATTGCGAGGTATCCATTTCTCCTAATACTTGTGTGATTATGGAGAAGAAGCCTCATTTCCTCGGAGTGGACGATGTGTTGAGATATAGTACCGAACACACTAAGGGGCTGCTCGGGATGGAACTTCAGATAAGGCTTGATGAACTGGAGAATGATTGGCATTACACTTCTCTTGAGAAAATATTCTTCGAGAACAAGGTTTTCAAGATACTGGAGAATGATGCAATTTCCTGGGAAGAACTCTTCCAGGAAATCTTCGATGAAATGCTTAAATATCAGCATCTTCTGAGAAGGCCTATCGTTATGGACGACATTTCCAGGCTTGTAGAGAAACCTGTGAAGAAGATTTCCAAACTGGACATCAAGGCAGTGGACGAAAAACTTCGCTCCATTGAAGATGAGATGGCCGAGGTGAGAAACCACTACGAGCACCTTACCGAATTCACCATCTCCTATTTCAAAAATCTAAAGAAAAAATACGGGAAAGACTATCCTCGTCTTACCGAACTGACCGGTTTTGAGACCATTGCAGTCACCAAGGTCGTAAACAACAATGCCAAGCTCTACGCCAACAAGGCAGACGGTTTTGTGGGCACCAACCTCAAGAAGGAAGACAATGCAGAATTCATCTGCGAATGTTCCGACCTCTCGGAAATCATTGTAATTCACAAGGATGGCAAATATGTAGTGACAAAGGTGTCAGAGAAGGCCTTTTTCGGCAAAGACATCATTTATGTGGGGCTGTTCGACCGGAATGACCAGAGGACCATCTATAACGTCATCTACCGCGAGGGCAAAACTGCATTGAGCTACGCCAAGCGTTTTGCTGTCACCAGCATCACAAGGGACAAGGAATATGACATTACCCAGGGCACTCCGGGTTCTGTCATCCTGTGGTTCACCGTAAACCACAATGCGGAGGCCGAGACCGTGAAAATCTATTTCAGGCAGAGGCCAAAGCTTAAGAAACTCATTGATGAATATGATTTCTCCACCCTTGCAATCAAGGGAAGAGCCTCCAGAGGCAATCTGGTTTCAAAGAATCCGATTCAGAAAATCAGCCTCAAATCCAAGGGAATTTCCACAATAGGAGGAAAGGACATATGGTTCGACGCTGACATCCAGAGACTCAACGAAGACGGACGGGGCGAGTATCTGGGACAGTTCAACACTGGAGAGCACATTCTTGCCATCTTCAAGGACGGCACATATTACACGACATCCTTCGATCTGAGCAACCGTTATCAAGGTGATATCCTGAGGATTGAGAAACTTGATTCGGGCAAGACCTACACCGCCCTCTACTATGACAAAGGAGTGGAAGCTTTCTATGTCAAGAGGTTCTCATTCGATGTCAGTGACAATACTCCTGTCAATTTCATTTCCGATACGAAAGGTTCGTTCCTGGTGGAACTCAGCGAGGACAGACATCCGCAGTTTGAGATAATCTTCGGTGGGAAGCACGAACATAGGGAGTCAGAGAAGGTGGATGCCGAAGAGTTCATCGCAAAGAAAGGGCTGCAGGCAAAGGGCAAGAAGGTCAGCCAGATGGATGTAAAGGCGGTCCGCTTCATCGAGCCTCTGCAAAAGGAGGAAGACAATGTCCCTGTTCCGGAATCCGAAGCTGAGAACCAGGCAGGAGACATTATTGACGACTTTGTGGAGCCAATAGATGATGATCCTCAACTGAGTTTGTTCTGATATGATAATCGCACTGACCGGTTTTATGGGATGCGGGAAAAGCCGAATCGGGAATGAACTCTCGAGGCTGCTTTCCATTCCTGTTGTCGACCTGGACAAATATATCGAAAAAAAGACAGGAAGGTCGGTCAGACAAATCTTCGAAATACACTCCGAACAGGTTTTCCGGCAGATGGAGCTCTCTGCCCTGCAGGAAATATGCTCCCGCATAGCCACGGAAGGAGATATTATCCTCTCGTTGGGAGGCGGTACACTAACGACAGAAGAATGTGCCCGCATAGTAAGGGAAAACACCCTATGTATCTATCTGAGGGCCACCACGGATACTCTTGTGTCCCATCTAAAGGGAAACAGTGCGAAAAGGCCTATGCTGAAAGGAGCCACTGACGAGAAATCGCTCAGGGAGAAAATCGAAAATCTGATGAAGGACAGAAGCGCTGTATATGAAAAAACCGCCCATATCATCATTGATACGGACGGTTTGAATGCTTTACAGATTGCCTGGGTTATTCAGCGGGAAGTTCAGCGGTCTGTGCCTCAAGGAAGGCCTTGACCTTTGCAACCTTATCCTCTGACATCTTCCTTCCGACCTGGTAGGTTGACATCATCGAGATGGCCTGCTCTAGAGTTTCCACACTTCCGTCGTGATAGTATGGCCAGGTCATAGCGACATTCCTCAGGGTTGGAGTCTTGAAACGATAACGGTCACGCTCCACTCCAGTCTGAGCCCAACGACCGTTGTCTCCGTCAGTCAAACCGGATTTGAGAGTTAGTTCCCTATCCTCAAAATAGTTGGCTCTCTTGCCCATCAGTTCATAGGAGAGACCTCCCATATTCACACCACAGTGGCAAGTTGCACAACTGTAGTCCTTGAAAATCTCATATCCCTCAACCTGCTCTGCTGTCATTGCCTGGGCATCTCCCTTGAGGTAGCGGTCGAATGGACAGTTTGGAGTCACTAGAGTCTTCTCATACTCTGCAATGGCATCAGTGATTGTCTCCTGGGAGAGTCCTTCAGGATAGACAGCCACAAAACGTTTGGTGAAAACCTTGTCCTGAGCAATTCTGGCAGCGATTTCTTCAAAATCCTTGCTGCCCATTTCCACAGGATTGAGTGGTGGTCCGCCGGCCTGTTCAGCCAGGGTTGCAGCCCTACCGTCCCAGAACTGTACGAAATTGAAGACTGCATTGAATGAAGTAGGGGCATTGACTCCTCCCAACTGGCCATTTATGCCTTCTGAATAACGTTTGTTGTCAACTCCGTATGTTTCAATAGCGTGGCAGCTTGCACAGGAAATGGTACCATCGGCGGATAGGCGGGTATCGTTATAGAGCACCTTTCCGAGTTCTGCTTTTGCAGGGTCATAAGGAACAGAGTCAGGAATCGGCCTGATTGGCTCGTTTACAAATTCAGCACAGGCAAGAGGATTCGGATAATACTCAGCCCTAAGAGTCCTTATGCCCTCAAGCATTGCAGCCTGTTTTGCCTTCGTCAGGGAAGAACCCCAATGGACAAGATAATACTGAGCCAGAGGCATGGAGCCGTCAAGAACAGTCTTTTCAACCTTTGCAAGGTCCACTTCGCCTACAGGTTCCCCGTTCTGGAGGGAAGCAATCATAGGTTCAATGTCAAAAGCCTTGCATCCGTCCTCGATATGCTTAGCTATCAAGGTCTTGGCAATAGGCCAGGTTGAATAGAACGGGAGATTTGGCTCTGAGGTATGACAATCCACACAGCCACCATCCCCTATCACCTGCAGCATCTGCTCGCTCACAGCAGCATCCTTATCAGGAGCTATGTTCACGGCGCGATAGATAACAGCCAGTGCAACTACAGCTACACCGGCGCCGATCAAGATTTTAGATGATGTTTTCATATAAAAATTATTAAGGTTATTGCAATTGAGTTGTAGAATAGGTATGCACGCTTTCCCTTGCACTTGGCAGATAGTTTATTCCCCACCAACACATCTGAAGGCAAATGAAGCCTACAATCAAGACTGAACATAAGACCTTTCGGCTCCACCTTCCACGCAATCTCATATGTATATATATCAAATAAATGCACCAGGTAACAGCAGCCCATGTTTCTTTCGGATCCCAATTCCAGTATGTGCCCCAAGCCTGTTTGGCCCATAGACTTCCGCTCAACATTCCAAGTGAAAGGAAAGCCACTCCGAGATAGACAAGGCTGTCGGCGCTGTCTAGATACCTGTCATCCGACTTGTACAGTCCGGCACAGGCAAAGAGGAAGGCGCAACCTAGCAAGGAGTATGAAAACATATATACGGCTACGTGAGGTATGAACCACCAGCTCTGAAGGGCAGGCATCAGGGATTCGTCGTGGATTTCCGGTTTTGCTATGTTAAGAGCAATGAAAACTGTTGCAACCAGCAATGAAAAAGCAGGAATCCACTTATGGTTCCACCTCATATATGTAAGCAGGGCGGAAAGCATCATAAAGAATGAATACCAAAGCCGTGTCTCTCCCGTTGTACGCATAGGAGGACGGTGCAGGGATATCCAGAAAAGAATTATGAAGGTAAGAAAAACGCCGATACCCGATGCTATCAGGCTGCAGGACAAGGTCTTGCTGCCATTTTTTGTCATCGCGATAACCGAGCCGGAGAGCCAGAGCAGCCAGGAGACTGAGGCAAAAATCCAGAAATGTTCCCAACTAATCATACCGTCCTCCTCTCTTTATTCACTCCCTGGATAAAAAGCAGGGCGGCTCCGCACATCATCATCACCACTCCTGTCCAGACAACATATTTCCAAGGCTGTTTAACAAGCTCAACTATGCAATATGCCGGCTTCTGCGATGCCTTGTCATAATCAAGAAGATAAATATCCACGAAAGGTGTCCGCGGATATGGATGATTCACCTTCAGGCTTGCGTTCTTTGAATCGACAACTATCTCCGCATGGAAATCCGAAGGGACACCATTCGGGGAATATTCTACTCTGAAATCCGTCAAATACATATCTGCTGTCGGGTCAGTGGTCAGTTTCATCTTTACTGAAGATTTGTCGGGACTTCCTGCAAAAGAGCCGACAAGGGCTAGAAACAAGCCTAGATGATTGAGCAGGAAACGCAGGCGGAAAGGTCTGGTAATCAGCACCATAAGAATGTTAGCCATAAAGGCGGTCATCAAATATACGAACCACCAGGAATACTTCACGTGACGAAATCCCAGCAAGTCTCCCCCGGTTTGACTGAAGAGCCCCAGAATCAGGCACGAGAGAGCAAGGCAAACGAACAAAATCAGCGAAGTGCGGGCTGATGCCAGATACCGGCACAAAGCGGATGAAGGTTTTTCACGATGAAGAACTACGAGCAAGACTATAAAAAAGAACAGAACAGCCGCATTGACAGGAAAGGCAAAGACCTCCTCAGGAAAATCTCCGCAAACTGCCTGAATGACAAATGCAAGCGCAAGGCCTGCAAAAAAACATATGTCACCTGCATTCTTTTTCATAGGACAACAAATATAGTATTTTTCAGGACTAGATGAGACATATATGACAAAAAAAATGAGACATCGCCACTCACGTGGGGACACCTCATACTAACCACATAATAACACTAAAACTAATAACCAATAAGTTGTGAGAGTTTCAGAAGAACTCTCTGACCAACTCGTGTGCAAAGGTATGGATATTTTTTAAATCTGCAAAAACTTCAAGGTAAATCTTTCCCGAAATGTAGAATTTACAAGATGAACTGCTGATTTGCGGAGATAAACGGGAAGAAATGAATTTGTTGAGATAAGAGGATTCGAACCTCTACAGACAGAACCAAAATCTGTAGTGCTACCATTACACCATATCTCAAAAGTGCGGAATCCCGCAGAAGGTTGGCAAAGATAGGATTAATTTTAATTTTCTGCAAAAATAATTATCTTTGCTCCCCAAAATAATACAATATAAAATGGACAAACTTGAAAATTGCGCAGTACTGGTTGTTGATATGCTCAACGACTTTGTAACAGGAGCCCTTACCTGTGACAGGGGCAAAGCCATCGTCCCAGCCACAGCTCGTCTTTTGGATGCAGCCAGAGCTGCCGGCGTACCAGTTATCTTCTGCAACGACGCACACATCAAAGGAATTGATAGAGAACTCAAACTTTGGGGAGATCACGCCATTGCCGGAACTCCAGGCGCCCAGGTAATTCCTGAGCTCAAGGTTTCCGAATCCGACTACATCGTCCCGAAACGTCGCTATAGCGGTTTCTTCCAGACCGACCTTGATATTCTTCTGACCGAACTCGGCGTGAAGACCGTAATTATGACAGGACTTCACACACATATGTGCGTACGCCACACTTCTGCTGACGCATACTGCCTCGGTTATGATGTCGTGGTTGCCAAAGAAGCTACAGATTCATTCACAGAAGAAGACTATCTGAACGGTCTCGCCTACCTGAAGACCTGCTATGGCGCAGACGCCTACACCAACGATGAACTCATCGCTGCATTCAGCAAATAAG